>NZ_JANSJJ010000154.1:0-716 GCF_047502715.1 Synechococcus sp. H55.10 | reverse complement strand
TTGTATGCCAGCGTACCGGTAGGGCTCGGCAGCCGCAGCAAGCTTTCCTTGAGCGACAAAGAGATGGAAGCCATGCTGGAAGGCGGAGCAGAATGGGCTGTTGCTCAAGGCTACGGCAAGAAAGCAGATCTAGAGCACATCGAAGAACATGGCCGCATGCGTGGAGCAAAGCCAGGCGAAGTCTCCGCCTACGCCCGTGAACGCCAGCGGCGCGAGATGGGAACCCTAGGCTCAGGTAACCACTACCTCGAAGTCCAGGTTGTCGACGAGATCTACGATCCCAAGGCTGCCGAGAGTTTTGGTCTCAGGCAGGGGGAAGTTGTCATTACTATTCACTGCGGCTCGCGGGGCCTGGGTCACCAGATTGGCACTGAATATTTGAAGAAGATGCAACAGGCAGCTAAAGAACACGGCATAGAGCTGCCTGATCGCGAGCTGGCATGTGCGCCTTTGCAGTCCAAAGTGGGGCAAAGCTACCTGGGAGCAATGCGGGCAGCCGTCAACTGCGCCTTGGCTAACCGCCAGATCATCACCCACTGGGTGCGCCAGGTATTCGCCGAGCTTTTTCCCAAGGCTGAACTCGACCTCATCTACGATGTCTCCCACAACACCTGCAAGGAGGAGACACATATCATAGAGGGGAAAAAACGCCGCCTGTTTGTCCACCGCAAGGGGGCAACGCGCGCTTTTGGGCCCGGCCACCCAGAGATCCCTCA
>NZ_JANSJJ010000153.1:0-718 GCF_047502715.1 Synechococcus sp. H55.10 | reverse complement strand
GATCCCGGGAGATAGGGCCGTCAAAAAAGAAAATGTCCAGGTAGCCGCTGCGATCCGGGGTAAAGCAGCGGTAGGGCCGGCTGGGATCGATCTGGCCCTGGCTGACATCGATCCATTCCGTTTGACGCAAAGGACGAATGCGCTGCGCCTGGCTGGGGGCGAGGATGACGAAACGGATCCCGCAGTCGACTAAGGCTGCAACTGTTGCTGCATCGATGGCAGTTTCCGCCAGCCACATGCCTTCGGGGAAGCGGCCAAAGCGATGCTGGAAATCGGCGATCCCCCAGCGGATCTGGGTGTACTTGTCCCGCTCGTTGGCCAGGGGCAGGATGACGTGGTTGTAGACCTGGGCAATGGCATTGCCATGTCCCTCCAGCCGCTCGGCGCTGAGGCGGTCGGCAGTCAAGATGCGTTGGTACACTTCAACGTCGTGCTCCTCCAACCAGGAGAGGAGAGTGGGGCCAAAGTTAAAACTCAAGAATTCGTAGTTATTGACAATGCGCACCACCCGCCCCTGATCGTCCAGGATGCGGGCAAAGGCGTTGGGACGATAACACTCCGCTAAAATGCGCTCATTCCAGTCGTGGAAGGGGCTGGCGCTGGGCTGACGTTCAACGCGGTTCAACCAGGGATCCTCCCGCGGCGGCTGGTAGAAATGACCGTGCAACACCACGTAGGGGACGGTGGTGGTAGCTCGCGGAGGCGGAGAGCTAGCATC
>NZ_JANSJJ010000152.1:0-720 GCF_047502715.1 Synechococcus sp. H55.10 | reverse complement strand
GTGCAAACCTTCCACGAACCCTACTACCGGGACTACATCCGCGATGATCTGGGGGTGCGCCTGCAGCAGGCAGGCTGTGAGGTGTTGCGCCGAGAAACCCACTACGTCAGCACTTATATCTTGGCCCGTAAGAGTTGAGCGCCCTTGCCAAAAGCTTAAGAGGGTAAGGAGATTCGCGGTCGCTTGGCCAAAAGCTGTATAGTAGTATCAGACACGAAACCTCGGATAAGAAGCTAAGTCATCAACGCCCTTCAGTGCAAGGCGGTTGGAATCCTTTCTTATCTTATACTTAGGCTCATGTCCCCTCCGTATGGATCCCTCCGTGCCGGCATCACTGCTCTCAAGCAGGAGCGCTACTTAGAGGCGATCAACCTTCTCGAGTCTTTCTGCTACTGCTGCTCGATTCAGGAGAGCTCACCCCGCCAGAAAGAGCGCAACGGTTCCAGGATAGATCCTGAGGAATGCGCTTTGGCGCGGGTAGCCCTGGTTATGGCTTATCAGGGAAGCGGCGACTTGGAGCGCTCGACTGCCCTCTGCCAGGAACTCTTGGAGCAGGGGGAAACCCCTTCAACTCCCCTCTGGGCGCAGGAATGGGCAGCTCAAGCTCTGCCTATCCTCAAGCAGGCTTCAGAGCACTCTATGTCCCCTGAGGAAGTGATAGCGCGGCTACCTGTCCTCCGGCAGTTGCAAGACTGCCAGTCCCTCCGCAGATCTCGCGAT
>NZ_JANSJJ010000151.1:0-722 GCF_047502715.1 Synechococcus sp. H55.10 | reverse complement strand
ATCTGGTAGCGGCCCATGGGATCCAGCCCCGACATCGGCTCGTCCAGGAACACTAGCTCCGGGTCGTTGATTAGAGCCTGGGCTAGGCCAGTGCGCTGCAGCATGCCCTTGGAGTAGGTGCGCATTGGCTTTTTGCGGGCCGTATCTATAGAAAGCCCCACCAGCTCCAGCAGTTGTGGGATCCGCTCCTTGAGGAGGCTATCGGACAGGCGAAAGACCTTGCCCGCAAAATGGAGAAACTCCCAAGCAGTTAGGTAGTCGTAAAAGTAAGGGTTTTCCGGCAGATAGCCCACCTGCTGCTTGATGGAGCGATCCCCCAGGGGTTTGCCCAGCAAAGTGCCCCTGCCGCTGGTAGGCTCCACAATGCCCAGCAGACACTTGATCGTGGTGGTTTTGCCAGCTCCATTAGGCCCCAGTAGCCCAAAGGTTTCGCCACGGGCCACTGTTAGCGAAAAATCCTTGAGAGGGCTGACCACCTTGTTCAGCCAAAAGCCGGTGCGATAGGTTTTGCTCAGACCAGTGACGGCAATGGCCGGCTCAGGCTGCACGGCAGTCGCTTCTAGAGAGGGGGCCAACGTCTCGCTCATAGGAGGAGGCTGGGGTTGAAAAAACCAAGAAGAACTAAGCAGGATGCTAGCCTGCTCTCCAGTTTACGCTCTCCCCCCTTCTTTTGCCTCAGCCACTGGTTGGCAGCAACCTAGAAAGGCGTCTTGACCTTGGGT
>NZ_JANSJJ010000150.1:0-37413 GCF_047502715.1 Synechococcus sp. H55.10 | reverse complement strand
CCCCGACCCACTCCCACCCAGACCCCGCCGCCCGTGGCGGCTGCTCCTCCTGCCACGCCGGCTCCCACGCCTCCCCCCACCGCCGAGCCTCTACCCGTGCAGCCCAGCGAGCGGGCTTCGGATCTCAGCCAATTGCAGCCCGTTGCGCCTGCTCCCCAACCGCCGACGGAGGTTCTCCCTGCTGAGCGGCCCTCCGATGCTTCCCAGTTGGGGCCGCCCCTGAGCGCTTCCGCTCCCAGTGATGGGGCCGGGATCCAGGGCAGAGGAGCCAGCGGCTTGGCCAACCCCACCCAGTCGGCTCCCAACCCCCCCAGTGTGGCGGCGCGGGCCAATGTGGATTGGGGCCCTTGGCTGGCAGCTTTGCAACGGAAAGTGGAACAAAATTGGATCCCAGGGCAGACCGGCACTTCCCGCCGCACGGTGGTGATCTTCACCGTGGGTCGAGCCGGCGACCTACAGAGCATTCGCTTAGGGCGCACATCTGGCAGCCAACAAACCGACGACGCGGCACTGACAGCGGTCCAGAGAGCAGCTCCGTTTTTGCCCCTGCCTGAGGCCTACGAGGGCAACTCGGTGACGATCAACTTCACCTTCGACATCAACGTGTTGGGACAATTAACCGTAGGTGGATCGGCTAACTGACAACGGCCTCACGGTGCTGCCTCCCAAAGCGTCGCAGTAGAGCTGCAGGGATCGCTCCAGCTTGTCAATTGCGGATCATGGCAGGGACAGAAGGCACTGGACAAGCTCGGAGAATCGGCGACGGTGCGTTTATCCTAGTCCTTGATTCTTAGAGATCCGTTGATGGGCACAACTTCCCTGCAGCGCACCCCCCTGTTTCCCTTCCATCAAGCTCTGGGGGCGCGGTTTGTCTCCTTTGCCGGCTGGGAAATGCCCCTGCAGTACCAAGGGGTGGTGGCCGAGCATCGAGCGGTGCGGGAGCGGGCGGGCGTCTTCGACATCTCCCACATGGGCAAGTTCGAGCTCTGGGGGCCAGAGCTGGGATCCCACCTCAGCCGGCTGGTGCCCAGCGACCTGGCCGCCGTTCGGGCGGGATCCGCTCGCTACACGGTTTTGCTCAATCCGCTGGGGGGCATTGTGGACGATGTCATCTTCTACCGGCATCCACCGGAAGGGGAGCTGGAGCACTGGAGCCTGATCGTCAACGCGGCCACCCGCCACAAAGATAGGGAGTGGCTGCAGCAGCAGGGGATCCCTGGGCTGGAACTGCAGGATCACACCGAGTCCCAAGTGCTGCTGGCGGTGCAGGGGCCGGCAGCGGAAGAGGTCCTTCAGCCCTTTTTGGCGGGATCCCTGAAGGCTTTGCGCCGCTTTCAACACGGGCAGTTTGCTCCTCAAAAAGAGGGATCCTCAGGGACAAGGGTCTTTGTGGCCCGCACCGGCTACACCGGAGAAGACGGCTTTGAGATCTTGCTTAGCCCCCCAGAGGGCTGCTGGCTCTGGGAGCAACTGGTGCAGGCAGGAGTACAGCCCTGTGGCTTCGGCTGCCGCGATACCCTGCGCCTAGAGGCTGCTTTTTGCCTCTACGGTCAGGACATGGACGAGAGCACCACTCCCCTGGAAGCTGACTTGGGTTGGTTGGTCAACAATCCAGGGGACTACATTGGCAAGCTGGCCCTCGAACGTCAACGCGAGCAAGGGATCCCGCGTCGCCTGGTGGGGTTTCGCCTATTGGATCGAGCCATTCCCCGCAGCGGCTATGCCATCTACGCTCCCAACTCCCCTGAGCCGATCGGGCGGGTAACCAGCGGCAGCCATTCTCCTACCTTGGGCTACGGCATTGGCCTGGGATATGTGGATTCAACTTGGGCCAAGGTGGGATCCCGGCTGGAGATTGAGATTCGGGGCCAGCGCCGGCCCGCCGAAGTGGTAAAAAAGCCCTTCTACAGAGGGGCAGGCTCCAGTTAGCTTGGGGAGTTGAGCTGTCTGCCGGCCTTGGGGGTGGAGTATTCCTGCTGCAGCCGCCGCAATTTCCGCAGGGCCCGCCGCTCAATCTGTCGGACTCGCTCCCGCGAAAGACCGATGTGCTCCCCGATCTCCCGCAACGTCAGGCCCTTCGACCCATCCAGCCCATAGCGGGCCACAATTACCTGCTGCTCGCGTTCGCTCAGTTGGCCCACCAGAGCGCGCACCTCCTCGCAATGGGCAACCCGGTTCAGATGTTCGACCGGATCGTTGTCCTCGTCGGGGATAAAATGTTGCAGCTCGGTGCCGTCTTCGTCCCCTACTCCCACATTCAAAGAACGCATCTCCGCCATGTGGCGGGTGATCAGTTCGCGGTAGTTGTCGCCAATATCCAGCGAATCGAAAACTTCCTCTGCGGCAGGCCGGGATCCCCTTTCGGCGGACAGCTCGCGGTAGCGCCGCTTCACCTGGGAGACCTTCTCGTACATGTGGGCGGGCAGCCGGATCAGGCGCCCCTTGTTTTGGATGCCGCGGTTCACGCTCTGCCGGATCCACCAGGTGGCGTAGGTGGAGAACTTGTACCCCCGCGTGGGATCGAACTTTTCCACGGCGCGAGTGAGGCCGATGGTGCCCTCCTGAATCAGATCCAGAAAGGGCAGACCGCGGTTGCGGTAGCGCTTGGCAATCGACACCACCAGGCGCAGGTTGCACTCCACCATGCGCTTCTTGGCGGCTTCCCCCTGCCGCAGGATCTGCTGCAGCTCCTCTAAAGGGATCCCCAGCCGTTGGCTCCAATCCTCCAGCGACTCGTGCTGCCGCCGCTGCTCCAGAAGGGCCATCATCCGCTGCACTTGGTGGGCCAGACGCAGTTCTTCCTCGGCAGTGAGCAACGAGTAGCGCCCAATGATTTTTAAGAAACGCCCCACCGCATCTTGCAAGTCAAGACTTTCCGACATAGCAAACCCCACACCATAAATTCGTGTCCTGTCAGAATCTTCTCTTCTGCTGTCGCGTCAAGCTTTCTTCCCACTAGGAAGCCGACCTTGCTGCAAACAGCACCTTATTCATATCAGCACAAAAGCATTCTCGTAAAGGCTCTAACCTTAAAAAAATTGAGCTGATGCCGAGTGTTCGACTCACTAAATTTGTTGAGCCTGATTCACTAGACTCTACCAGTAGTGTATATTTTCCTATTTTGACGGACAGTAACCCCACGGCAAGGAATGCCGGAGAAATCAAGCATCTTATAAATCTAAGTTTAAAACCTAGATAGCCTGAGGAAAAATATTCTAGATTTTGGATGAGTTTTTAATTGCTAAATTGGATTTATTGGAGACAAGAAAAATTGTTTTTTATCTGATTCGTAGAACCGGAGATGGCTATTTTTGCTTGCGGGATCATCAGAAAAGCTTTAGTCGTTTCAAATGGCAATGAAACGGTTTGTGATGTCAATCTCTAACTCTCCTCCCCTAGAGGCAGAGAGGCTAAAGGTGAGGCGGGTTTCCCTTGGGAGAGAAGCCAGGAGCGCTTGGGAAGTGTCTCGACCGATTTGAAATGGCCATTACTTGGCAAGGAATAGAACAATTCATGGGTGCGCTTTTGGAACACCCTGAGGATGAGGACGACTTGCTGGGGAACAGGTCTGTGCCTCTATCCCCAAATCTAGTGGAAATTATCGTCGTTATTCGATTTTAGACACTAGCAGCGGAGTCGGGATTTTTGTATCACCCTATCGCTCAACTGAGAGGATCGGGCTGTGGAGTCCCGGCGGGAAAAGCCGCAACCCCTGCTGGCGCACGCGTTGCTCCTGCAGCGGGAGAGGAGTGATGCGCGGCAAAGGCGTAGCCTCAGGTTGAGGTGTTGGAGTGGGAGCAGGCGTAGGCAAGGGGCTAGGTGTTGGTTTCGGCGTGGCCACTACAGCCGCTGGGGTTGGCACAGCAGGTGTGACCTCAGCCGGGATCCCTTCTGAGGTGGGACGGGGACGCCGGAGTTGAAAGCGCGGCTGGCGACGTGGTGCAAGAGTGGGCGTCGGCTCTGGTGTAAGAGTGGGTGCCGGCGTTGATGTGGGTGTTGGTATTGGTTCTGGCGTCGGTGTGGGCTGGGGCTGCACAATGGCCAGGGCCTCTTCCGCTTTCAGCTCGCCGCGGATCAGCTTGGAGAGAGTGTCTTGGCCGCCGGGGGTGTAGGTGATCTCGCGGGCAGCGCTGTTGAACACGTTGCGGATGGGATCCCCTTTGCTGTCCACCAGTTCCACCACCATCACATTGCGACCGGGCCTCAAGCCCTTCAAGTAAAAAGACTCCCAGCGATCCAGCAGGCCAGATTGGCCGTTGAGGGTGTAGCGGATGCGCCAATCCCGCGGCAGGTCGGTCAGCAGACTCTCGCGTACCGGGGCGTTGGCCAGCCAAAAGTCCACCAGGATCGGCTCGGCACCGTAGCTGCCGGTGGGGCGGTTGTAGGTGAGCAAAGGCAGGTGCGGCTGCGGCACGTATTCCGGCGTAGGCGCTAGCACATGGAAGCTGACTTGGGCGTAGGCCTCGGAGTTTTTAAAGCTCTCGTGCCAGGGCTTGCCGGCAAACACCCGCAGAGTATGGGATCCCGGCTCCAAATCCTCAAAAACAAGGGGAGCATCGGCATCGTAATGGGCGATGTAGGGCCGGTTGTCCAGCACTACGTGCAAATGGGGGCCGAGGCCCAGTTGCGGATCCTTAAAAAGGGGGTACCCCTGCACTGCAAAGCGAACGGTTACTTGCCGCTCCGACAACACCTCACCCGGCTTAGGGCTGAGGATCTGCACCCGCGGACGGCAGTGCTCCAAGTGGGCATCCAGCTTGGCAATCTCCGGCGGCACTGGTACCCGCTCGAGCTGAGGTAGCTGTTCCTGGGGCTGTTCAGGCGGGGATCCACCGCAAGCGACCAGCACAAGAGCTGCCACCAGAGCCATCCACCATCCCCATCTCCAGGTTCTGGCCTTTCCCGCGTGTCCTTGCATGAGCCTCACATCCCAACACTTTCGGTATCCTGCCGAGCAGCAGATAAGCCATCCCCACATTACCAGCATGTGTCCTTTGGGGAAGATCCCCTCCCCCACCCTAGAATGGGATTAGCGGTCTGGCCCAAGCGGGGTCAGGAGAACTTTTGAGGTCAGGTATGGCTTGGTTGGCGATAACGGCTTTTGCAGGCTTGGATCTAGCTCAGTGGCAGGCTTTACTCAATAACATGGCCTTTGCTGTCTGTTTGGGGGCCATGCTGTTTTACTGGGGGGGGGCAGCGTTTCCCCAGGTGCAGCTTCTGTCTGAGCTGGGCTTGGCGGGGATGATCGGGGCAAACTTGACGATCGCCGCCCTGCTGACGGCCCGCTGGATCGATGCCGGCTATTTCCCCTTGAGTAACTTGTACGAGTCTTTGTTTTTCTTGGCCTGGGGGATCACCACCTTGCACCTGCTGGCTCTCCACTGGACTCGTAGCCGTTGGGTGGGGGTGACGACCGCCCCGCTGGCGACAGGCATTGTGGCCTTTGCCGCCCTGGCCCTGCCGGAAGATATGCAGGCGGCCCAACCACTGGTGCCGGCTTTGCAATCCAACTGGCTGATGATGCACGTAACTGTGATGCTGCTGGCCTACGCAGCCCTCTTGGTGGGATCCCTTTTGGCCATCACTTTTCTCATCGTCACCCGCGGCCAGGAAGTTCAGTTGAAGGGCAACTCCCTCGGCCTGCAATTTCGCCCCTCTCAGCCTGCAACCCACCCGGAATGGACAGAAGCCACCCTGCCATCTCCTGCTGCAGAACTGGTCTACGCCGGGATCCGCTCCCCCCGACCGGCTGAACCTCTTCCCCAACCGGCACCCAACGAAGCGATCGCTTGGCAACGGCTGAGCCTGGCGGAAATCTTAGACAACACCAGCTACCGGCTAATCGGGCTGGGGTTCCCGCTGCTCACCATCGGCATCATTGCCGGCGCCGTCTGGGCCAACGAAGCCTGGGGCACCTACTGGAGCTGGGATCCCAAAGAAACCTGGGCTTTGATTACCTGGTTGGTCTTTGCCGCCTATTTGCACGCCCGCATCACCAAAGGCTGGCAGGGCAGGCGCCCCGCCCTCTTGGCCAGCTTGGGCTTTGGGGTGGTTTGGGTGTGTTATCTGGGGGTGAACTTTCTGGGCAAAGGCTTACACAGCTATGGCTGGTTCTTCTGAGATCTCTCGGGCCAACAAATCAACCCCCGTTTGTGGGTATTCTGGTGCTGGCAAGCCGTCGTGGATCCCTCGAAGGAGAAAATCATGCAACTGTTCAACTACCTGATCCTGTTCTCGGCCCTCCTGGGAATCGCTCTTTTTGCCATGCAAAACGCCACCCCGGTCACGATTAACTTCGCCCCCGGAGTCAGCATCGAAAGCCCGCTGGTGATTGAACTGTTGGCTTCTGCCGGGATCGGGGCCGCCCTTGCCTGGCTGTATAGCCTCTGGATGCGTGTCCAGTTCAGCATCGAAGCCCGCGAAAAAAATCGGCAACTGCAGGAGAAGGAAGTCACCATCACCGAGCTCAAGGAAATGGTGGTGGAGCTGGAAGCAAAAGTCAAGCAACTGCCCCCCAGCAAGCGCGCCGAACCCCAAGAGGACATCCAGGAGGTGAAAGAAGTGACCACCGAGGGATCCCCTGCCTAGAACTGCCCCGTATGGATCCCGTCGATCCCCAAGCGGTTGGGGTACAATTGAACTTCTGCTTGCTTCTCTCACCAGCTCATCACTTCCTATGCAGGTCACACAAGAAAAACGCCCTGGCAGCCGGGTTGGCCTCAAAATCGTGGTAGAAGCCGACCAGGTGAAGCGCTCCTACGAAAAAACCTTGCGCCAACTGGAGCGGAATATCCAGATCCCGGGATTTCGCAAGGGCAAGGCCCCCCGCAACCTGGTGATGCGCCAGGTGGGCCGTGAGCGCATCATGGCCAGCGCTGTGGATGACTTGATCAACGAGGCCATCCAACAGGCCTTCCAGGAAACTCAGCTCACCCCCATCAGCCGCTTCGAGCTGGATGAGGAGGTGGGGCAGCTCTTGGCCCAGTTCAACCCGGAAGCCGATTTCAGCTTCTCAGGGTATGTGGAGGTGTACCCCGAAGCCCGCGTCGGCCAATACAAAGGTCTAACCGTCACGGCCACCCGCGTCACCGTCAAGCCCGAACAGGTCGACCAGCTCATCGACCGGTGGCGGGATCAGCGGGCCACCCTCCTGCCCGTAGAAGATCGGCCCGCCCAGTTGGGGGATGTGGTGGTGATCGATTTTCAAGCTCGCGACGCCGAGGGCAATCCCCTGGAGGAGATCGCCGCCCAAGACTTTCAGTTGGAGCTCAAAGAGGAGAACTTCATCCCCGGTTTTGTGGCGGGCGTTGTCGGCATGCAGCTCGACGAAACCAAGGAGATCACAGCCACTTTCCCCGACGATTACTTCAGAGAAGAGTTGGCTGGAAAAACGGTTACCTTCACCGTCCATCTGAACGAGATCAAAGCCAAAGAGCTGCCCGAGTTGAACGATGCCTTTGTACAGGAGATCAGCAACTTTCAGACGGTGTCCGAGCTGCGGGAACACCTGCAAAAGCGCCTCGAGCAAGATGCTCTGAGACAATCTGAGGAAAACCTGGAGACGGCCATCCTCAACGCCATTTTGGAAACCACCGAGGTGGATCTGCCGGAGACCCTAGTCGAGCAAGAAACGACACAACTGCTGGCCCAAAGCCTTCAGTCGCTGCAGCAGCAGCAAGGGGTCACGCCGGGAGAGATCCGCAAGCTCTTGTCCCAAATGCCGCCCGAAACCCTTAACCAGTTGATGGAGCGCTACCGGCCCGAGGCCATCAACCGGCTGCGGCGCACCTTGGCTCTCAGTGCCATCGTCCGGCAGGAGCAGATTGCCGTAGGCCCCAACGAATTGGAAGTCGAAGTGGAAGAGGTGATGGCGGCCTATGCCCAGCAAGGGCAGAAGCTGGATCGGGAGCGAGTACGCCAAGTCGTTCACGAAGATCTTCTGACCAACAAAGTGATGGCCTGGCTGAAGGCTCAGACCACAGTCAACTGGGTCGATGGCGAGGGGAATCCCACCCAGGCGCCCACTTCTTCGGCGAGCTCAGAACAGAGGGTTACAGTGCCAGAGGCGGAGTTCGAGTCCGAGGGGCCAGAGGCAGTGGCAGCCTCTTCAGAGACGGCCACGGACGCTGACGGAGAAGCGGCAGACGAACCGACTCTAGCTGTAGAAGTATCCCCTGCCGAAACTGTCTCCGCCTCTGCGGTCGGCTCGGAACTCGAAGTGACAACCCCGGTTGAGGAGACAGCAGAAAAGCCCAAGCCAAGCAAAAAGGGCAAAAAAGGCAAGTAAGCGAACAACCAGGTCTGTGCGGGGGGTTTTCTGACTGGAAACACTCTGCTCAAAAGAAGGGGGACGAGGCAGCCACATCTAGTGTTCTAAGATGCAAAAAATAGATATCTGACACCGCGGACAGTGGCAGAGGGAAGCGTTTGGGGTTTATCCTATTCGCAGCATCTGCAAGAGGCCAGGCCGCCATGAAGGGAGTTGCGCGTGCAATTGGAGCGGGGGGAATGGTCGTGGCACTTGCTGGGATCCTTCCCATCAGGGTGATGGGTCAGGCAGGCTTGCCGCCGGTGCCGGTCATCCCGTCTGTTGAGGGGCCGATGGTTGAGCCGGCTCCTTCCCCTCCTGAGAGCTCGCCTTCTCTCCCTTCTCCGCCAGTAGGCCAGGATCTGCGCTACTTAGTGGGACTGTTCATCAACGAGTCTTTGGGGGCGGGCAGCCAAGCGGCTGCAGTCAGTTACCACGACCTCTACACCCGCCTCTTGGCCCGCACCTACGGGGATCCCCGTCCCCCCATCGAGGTGGAGCAGGAGTTGATCCAAGAAATCTTGCGGGAGTATGGGGATCCTGCCGATCGGTTTTGGAATGCGCAAGCTTTTAAGGACTTGCTCAACCGCCCTCGCCCGCCCGTCCAGGCGCGTGGGATCGGCCCGCGCCGGGTTTATTTGGCGGTGCCGGAGCTCACCCCTGCCACCGCTCAGCAGATCCGCCAAACCCTCTACACCCAAGACTACAGCCAGGGCATAGTTCTCGATCTGCGCGGATCCGTGGGCTATGACCCGCAAGTGGTGGCAGATGTGGCCCGCCTGTTTTTGCCCCGCTCCATTCAACCGCTGCTGATTACCGAAGACCGCTTTGGGCAGCCCACCCTCTGGAACAGCGAAAATTTGCCCATTGCCGCCGGGATCCCGCTGGCGGTTCTGGTGGATGGCAACACGCGCCAGGGGGCCACCCTCTTGGCTGCCCAGTTGGGCTCCAGCGGTAGCACCCTTATTTTGGGGCAGCCCACCCAAGGCAGCGAGCGACAAACCCGCTTCTTTGCCCTTCCCTCCGGCGCGGCGGTGGAACTGGCCGTAGCCACCTGGAAAACGGGAGATGGTCGTTCCCTAGTGCAGGGTTTGGTGCCCTTGCAAAGGGTAGAGGGAGATGAGAACGCCTGGCTGAGTGCCGCCCTGGAAGCGCTGGCCCTGCCCCCTCGCCGCCCCAGCCCCCCACCCCGCCCCACCGTACTGGTTCAAGAGGGCCGTGTCGGCCGTTTTGTCCTAGGCATGGATACCCGCAACGTCGATACCCACCTCCTGGGCAATGTGGATCAGATCCCAGCGGCCTCTGGGGCCAACGTCTTTCAGCCCAACAGCGACCTGAAGATCTTTTACCTGCAAGATTACATCCTCTTTACCTACCGCCATCCGGGCATTGTGGATAGCTTTTTTGCCAACCGCATCTACACCACCCACCCAGAAGCTATGACCGGCGAAGGGATCCGCATGGGCTCCACCTACTCCGAAGTGATCGCCGTTTATGGTGGGCCCGGCGAGAACGGCTACAACGAGGTGGTGCCCTATCCCAAGGGAAGCCGAGAATATCTGCGCGACGATCGCTACTACGTCAACTACGATGCCTTGGGCCTGGCTTTTACCTTTGCGGCGGGATCCAACCAGGTCACTGCCATTGGCCTGTTCAAACCAGGGAGCTGAAAGGGGAAGGAAAAAGTTAATCGATTGTTAACGTTTTTGTCCCAAGACCTCAACATTGCCCCGAGCAATGCGGTAAATTAGTGCAGCAGCCCCCGCAAAGGGGATTTTTTGTGCCATCCACGGACTGTAGGAGAAGCTCTTGGCAAACGTTGTGGTTGTCGGTGCCCAGTGGGGCGACGAAGGAAAAGGCAAGATCACCGACCTCCTCAGTGAAAAGGCGCATGTGGTCGTCCGCTATCAAGGTGGGGTGAATGCAGGACATACCCTGGTGGTGGGGGGCCAAACCTTCAAGTTGCACCTGATCCCCTCCGGCATCCTCTACCCCGACAAACGCTGCATCATCGCCAGCGGCACGGTGATCGATCCTGAGGTGTTGCTGGCGGAGATCGACCAACTGCACCAACTGGGGATCTCCACCCACAACCTGTACATCGCCGAAACCGCCCACGTGACTCTGCCCTACCATCGTGTCATCGACGTGGCCGAGGAAGAGCGGCGCGGCATCTATAAGCTGGGCACCACCGGACGAGGCATTGGCCCCACCTATGCCGACAAGGCCGAGCGCATGGGCATCCGCGTCGTGGACTTGATGTACCCCGATCAACTGCGGGAACGCCTCAGTTGGGCCATTCCCTACAAGAACGTTTTGCTGGAAAAAATCTACAACCTGCCCCCGCTGGATCCCGAGCCGATCATCCAGCAATACCTGGCCTACGCCGAGCGGCTGCGTCCCTACGTTACCGACGCCGCCCTGCTGCTCACCCAAGCCATCGAAGATCGGGAGAACATCTTGTTTGAAGGGGCTCAAGGCACCCTGCTGGATCTCGACTACGGCACCTACCCCTACGTCACCTCCTCCCATCCCATTGCCGGTGGCGCTTGTATTGGCGCCGGGATCGGCCCCACCAGCATTGACCGGGTGATCGGGGTGGCTAAAGCCTATACCACCCGCGTTGGGGAAGGCCCTTTTCCCACCGAGCTCAAAGATGAGATCGGGGCGTACCTGGGGGCAACCGGCGCCGAATTTGGCACCACCACCGGACGACAACGGCGCTGCGGCTGGTTCGATGGCGTGATCGGGCGCTATGCGGTGCGGATCAATGGCTTGGATTGCCTGGCCATCACCAAGCTGGATGTGCTGGACGGCTTGGATGAGATCAAGGTGTGCGTGGCCTATGAGTACCAGGGGCGGGAGATCCGTCACTTCCCCAGCGATGCCCGTGTCTTTGCCCAGTGCAAGCCCATCTACGAAACCCTGCCCGGCTGGAAGTGCTCCACCAAAGACTGCCGCTCCATCCAAGACCTGCCCCCCGAAGCCCATGATTACCTGAAGTTTTTGGCGCAGTTGATGCAGGTACCGATTGCCATTGTTTCGCTGGGGGCCAGCCGCGAGCAGACGATTATTGTCGAAGATCCCATCCACGGCCCCAAACGTGCTCTTCTCTATCCCAACGGTGGCAAGCGCATCCACGCCCTCATGCCCGATTGAGGGAACTTGATATAACTACAAATCAAAAGTTGTTTCCTCTGGATTTTGAACTTTGTCTTGAGCTAGGTTTGCTTCTCGCTGCTGCAGTTGGCGGATTTGGGAGCGCACGTGGAGGGCAACTTGCAAAGCGGCGTCCAAAAGCCGCCCCTGCTCACCGGCCCGCTCCCTCACCTGCAGGGCGGTCAAAGCCGCCAGATTATCTCCGAAAAGCTCACTCTGCTGCTCGATCAGATCCTCGTTTTGCCGCAAAATCCGCTCGGTTTTCAGGGCGCGGATCAGATCTGTCCGCGTCAGCTTCAAAGCCTCGATTACTTCAGCCCGCTGGGCCAGCTTGACCTCGGGGTTGCCGGCTTCCACCAATTGGTCGTTGAGGTGGATGGCTTGGATGATCCGGTTGTAGCGATCTACTTCCTCCAGCAAGTTCAACAGCAGCGGCAGGCGGCGGCTGCGGAAAATCCAATAGGCTTGGCCCAAAGCGGCAATGGCTGCCAGGATCCCCCATTCCACCAGCCAAGTGCGCCAACTGCTGTACAGGCCGGGGATCCAGATCCGCCCCAGCAAGGTCAGCAGGGATCCCCCTGTCCAAAAGGTCAAGAAACGGCAGAAGAGATCCAGCACCAACAACAGGCGCAGCAGATCCCAGAAGGCGGAGAACTGGCGCAGCCAATCTTTCCAGCGGCGGACGGGCCGAGGTCGGTACAGCCAAGCTACGGGCACCCCAGAAAGACTTTGCACTTGAAAAGGAGAAATGACCAGCTCCTGTAAATCCCGCCGCATCGCCATTGCCGAGTGTTACAAATTTCTCCCATTTTACTGAGACTGTTCTCCGGAAGGAGACTACCGGCAAATCTGGGTAAGATTAAGATCTGCTCTGCTATTTGGGTCTTCACGACCTTGTGCCGGCAGCAGGTGGGGATCGGCTTGCGGAGCAACAACGGGTACAGCTTTGGGAAAGAGGAGACAAACAGGGTGAGCAGTCAACTGCGCCAACTGAAGGCCCATCTCGCTGAACCGGAAAACTTTGCCCTCTACGGGCAGGTGATCTATCCTACTCCTGACGACAAACCCTTCGACGGCCAAGATGCCCAGTTGGTTTTGAATCAGGGGCAACCCCGCTTCTACCTTATGCGCTTGCCCCGCCGTGGCCTTCGGTTCACCCAAATAACTCACCACACCCGTTGCACCCAGTGTCTGGGATCCCTGCACGGCAAGGAGTGGTTTATCGCCGTCGCGCCGCCTGCCGACGAGCTGCAAGTGGATGAGATTCAAGCTTTTCGGGTGCCCGGCGACCGCTTTATCAAACTGGAAATGGGCACCTGGCATGCCGGCCCCTACTTCGACCACGAGGAGTTTATCGATTTCTACAACCTGGAGCTGGCCGACACCAACCTCACCGACCACGAGACAATCAACCTGCTCCAGACTTACAATCTGGAGTTTCAGATCATCCCTTGAGAAAGGGATCCCTTCAGGCAGATGATGGGCAAATCATGTCAACGTGAGCAGTCCGATTTAGCGGCAAAAAGCAGATTCATCCACGCAATCTTTACGCTTGGGCGCAAAAAGAGGTACGCGGATCCGTCGCAGCACTAATGGTGGCGATGGAGAATGAGCTTAGGCTCTATCTCTAGTGGGTGAGGCCCAGTTGGGTCGGCATTCCTTGCCCTGTTCTCAGGTTCTGCTCTTGTCGGCACAAGCCCTGGCACGGCGACCGGTTTGGCCAGGTGATAAAACAGGGTCAAGCTCGGTACTGTTTTGGAGATCTGCTGCGATGGCCGCACTCCAACCCACCCAATTGACCCGCCAGCTCTCGGGGGCCCTGGCCCTGTTCCTGTGCCTGGGGCTGCTGTCTGCCTGCGACGAGGGTAGCAGCAGCACCGTCAGTCCCCCCAGCCTCACGCCCACTCCCACCCCCGCCAGTCGGTAAGCCTACAGGATCTTGCATGCCTTGGCAGCGGCTGCCCAGTTTGCAGCAAGTCTGGGCAGGGGTGGTTTTGAGTCTGCTCTGCCTTGTTCTGTTGGCCGCCTGCGGCGGCAGGGGGGAGGGATCCCTTACTGCGGTGGGGCCCCCGCCGGCGGGGGAGCTGCCCATCGCCAGCTTCATGTGCCAGTTGGATCGCCAGACCCGCACCTTTGCCGGCCCTATCTATGCCGAGCAGCCGCAAGTTGCCACTTGTGATCCCGGTCGCCTCACCCCGGCAGCAGCCCAGAAGATGATGGATCGGCTGAACTTTCTGCGGCTGTTGCACGAGTTGCCGCCGGTGGAGCTCAATCCCGAGTTCTTGGAGGCCGCTCAGCAAGCGGCGCTGCTGCAGGTGGCCAATGGCGCCCTCAGCCACGAGCCACCCCCCTCTTGGCGTTGCTTCACTCCTGCCGGGGCGGCGGGATCCCGCTTTGGTAACTTGGCGATCGGCCCGATTCTGGAGCTGAACGGCCCCGACCCAGGGCGGGTGCTGGCGCGCCAGGTGGACATCTACTTTGCCGAGCCGGGCCGGGAAAACTTCGTGGACGTGGGGCATCGCCGCTGGAACCTCTATCCCCAATATGCCCAAGGCGCCTACGGCATCGTCTTTGACCCGCGGGCCGGACGGGTGACCCAGGCCAATGCCAATTGGATCTTCGGTTTTGACGAGTCGGTGCCGGATCCAGAGTTTATTGCCTTCCCGGAGAGGGACGGCTATCTCTACCGTCTGGAGGGATTTTCCGGCCAGCCCTTATCTGCCTACCGCTGGTCTTTCTCGCTGCCCAGCCGCGGCGGCCTGTCTGACCTCAGCCAAGCCCAAATCCGCATCACCGATGCCCTCACCGGCGAACTGGTGCCTGTTGGAGATATCCGGGTTGGGGATCCCGCCTTTGGCCTGGAAACCCTCACCTACTCGGTGGGATCCGTTCAGCCCAATCGCCCCTATCTCTTTGAGATCAGCGGCATCCGCCTCAAGGGTGGGCCGCCGCGCACCTATCGCTACACCACCACCCTCTACGACTGCGACCCTCAGGCTCCGCAAAGGCCCGCACCCCTGACCGAAGGGCTGGGGATCCCACCCCGTCTGCTCTGGCAGATGGAGCCTTTCAACTCTGCCAACCCTCTCAACAACTACAGTCATTTCAAATAGTCGTGAAACAGTTCGTCGCGCCGTTATTGCTACGCAATGCTGTCGCAGTTCGCCGCTCTAACTCCCCTCTCCCTTTGGGAGAGGGGCCGGGGGTGAGGGAGCTGTCTCAAGCTAGCCTGGAACGACTATATCTCGACTAGAAGTGAGAAGAAAAAGCCCAACCAAGTAGCGCCAGATCCTTGCCGAGAATCCTTCCTTTGCCGGCAAAAGTGCAAACTCCGCTAGATTGAAAACCCCAAGCTGACTGGCCGGCCTAGGAGGGACAGAGCTACGCCCATTGATACGCCAACAAACAACGGCTAGCAACAGGCTGGCCTTGAGAATGGGATCCCACCTCGCAAGGGCCAAAGAAACGGCTACAGTAACCTGGAAAGCGTTCCGCTCGGGTTTGCCATGACTCAGCAACTCACTCTCGACGGACTGGGATCTGGATCGGGTAGGGGATCCCGTTCAGGGCGGGTGATCGCTACCGATTTGCAGGGGGAGATGCAACGCTCCTACCTGGAATACGCTATGAGCGTGATCGTGGGGCGGGCCTTGCCGGATGTGCGGGATGGCCTCAAGCCGGTGCATCGCCGCATCCTCTACGCCATGCACGAGCTGGGCCTGATGCCGGATCGCCCCTACCGCAAGTGTGCGCGGGTGGTGGGGGACGTGCTGGGGAAATATCACCCCCACGGGGATCAGGCGGTCTATGACGCGCTGGTGCGCATGGCGCAAGACTTTTCCAGCCGCTACCCCCTGGTGGCGGGGCACGGCAACTTCGGCTCGGTGGACGACGATCCGCCGGCGGCCATGCGCTACACCGAGTGTCGGCTGGCGGAGCTGAGCCACACGGCCCTTCTGCAGGGGATCTCCGAAGAAATTGTGGACTTTATGCCCAATTTCGACGGATCCCAGGCGGAGCCCACCGTTCTACCGGCCCGCCTGCCCATCCTGCTCCTCAACGGCTCTGCCGGCATTGCCGTGGGCATGGCCACCAACATCCCGCCCCACAACCTGGGAGAAGTCGTGGACGGCCTGCTGGCTTTGATCGACCATCCCGATCTCAGCCCTGAAGAGCTGTTGCGCTGGATCCCAGGGCCGGACTTTCCCACCGGCGGCCAAATCGTTGATAGCCAAGGGATCCGCGAGGCCTACCTCAGCGGGCGCGGCTCCATCACCCTGCGGGGAGTGGCCCGCTTTGAGGAGATCCAGCCGGGCAGAGGACGCCACCGCCGGCCCGCCCTGGTTATCACCGAGTTTCCCTACCAGGTGAACAAAGCCGCCTGGCTCGAGAAGGTGGCAGAGTTGGTCGCCCAAGACCGCCTCAGCGGCATTGCCGACTTGCGGGATGAGTCGGATCGCAGCGGCATTCGCGTGGTGGTGGAGCTGAAGCGGGAGGCCAACCCGCAGGCAGTTCTGCAGCAGTTGTACAAGCTCACCCCCCTGCAGAGCACCTTTGGGGTAATCCTGTTGGCCCTGCTGGAGGGAAAACCCCAGCAGCTCAGCTTGAAGCAGATTTTGCAGCACTTTTTGCAATTCCGCGAGGCCACTCTCAACCGGATGTTTCGCGCCGAACTGCAGCGGGTACAGCGCAAAGCGGAAGAGGTGGCGGGGATGGTGCTGGCCCTGGCCGATCTGGAGGGGGTGATCGACCTGCTGCGGCAAGCCCCCGATAGCGCCACGGCCAAAGCCCAACTGCAAACTCGCCTGGGCTGCACCCCCCAACAGGCGGAGACAATCTTGGCCATGCCCCTGCGCCGCCTGACAACCTTGGAGCGGGAGCGCCTGCACCAGGAGCAGGCCGAGCTGCAGGCCCGCATCCTCGAATTGCAGGGGCTGCTGGAAGATCGCCGCAAGCTCTTGAATTACCTGAAAAAAGAGCTGCGCCACTTGAAGAAAACTTTTGTCGACCGGCGCCGTACCCAGATCCTTTCGGAAGCCGAGCTGGAGGCAGAACAGGCCCAGATCCCCAGTGGCAAAGTCGGCGAAGACACCCGCTTCCTGCTGCAACTTACCCGCAAAGGCTACGTGCGCCGCCTGCCTCTGCCTGGGCCTCGCTCCCGCAGCAATCCGGCGCAACGGGAATTGGGAGAAGATGTTCTGGTCGGCCTGGAATGCGTGACCCCAGAGCAGGAAATCTTGGTGCTCACCGCCAGCGGCAAAGCTTTCACCGTGCCCAGCGAAGGGATCCCCCTCAGCACCGGCTCCTCGCGGGGGGTACCTCTGGTCACCCTTCTCCCCAACCCCGAGCCGATCGTTGCCACCTTCCCGTTGGATCCTGTTCGCGTCAGCGGTGCGGAGCACTCTCCCGGCGAGGCCAGCCTGGTGGTGCTCAGCCGGCAGGGGCGGATCAAGCGGGTGGCCCTGGCGGAGCTGACGGGCCTTAGCCAACGGGGATCCACCGTCCTGAAACTCAAAGAAGGGGACGAGCTGGGCTGGGCGGCCCTTTGGCATCCCGGCCACCAAGGCTACAGCGTTGTCCTCGCCACCTCCGCCGGGCGGGTGCTGCGGCTGGATGCCGAACAGATCCCCTTGATGGGTCGGGCAGCTATGGGATCCCTAGCCCTACGTTTGGGGCGCACAGAACAGATCGCCGGTATGGCGTTGCTGCCCCCGCAAGGGATCCTGATTTTGGCCAGTCGGTCGGGCTATCTGAAGCGGCTGCCTCTGGGCGAGATACCCATCCTGGAGCAGGGTAAAGTGGGCGTGTCAGCCTTTCACTTCTCCAACAAAGGGGATGGCTTGGTGGGCTTGGTGGGTTTCCCCCCCGATCTGGCGGCGCACCCCCATCTGCAAGTCGATGTGATCACGGAGTCCGAACGGGTACACTCCTTCTCTCCTGAGGAAATTCCCCTGCAAGGCCGGTCCGGCGGCGGCTCCCTGTTGGTCAAGGGGGAGCAGGTTAGGGAGTTGCGCCTGTTTTGGCCCCAGCCGGAGGGCGGGATTGGATAGCTCTGGAGCTTTCGGGGAAGGCAGAAGTCTGGGTTGCTAGGACAGAGGGCCATCCCCAGGCGAGGCAGAATCAGGCGGCTGGGAGCCGGGATCTGGCGCTTCGGGGTGGCGGACAGGCTTGGGAAGGGTGCCGCCCGACTTGAGAACCAGGCAGCGCACGGTTTGGTGCAGTTCCTCCAGCAAAATGCCGATGGCGGAGCGGAAGTCGCGGTGGTCATCCCGCATTTGCTCCAGAATGGCGCGGATGACTTCCTTACAGTCCTTCAGGATGTGCTGCTGCTGGGCGATGATCTGCACCAGTTCGCTTTGTTCCTTGAGCAAATCCCGCAGACAAGAGCGCAGCTCGTCCACCTGGCTTTGCCAAAAGGCTTGCCCCTCCCGCAACTCCATCACGCTGGTGCGCAAGTCGGCCGTGGCATCGCGCAGGGCTTCGCTGTGGCGGCGCTCGGCCTCCAGTTGTCGCTGCTGTTCTTGCTGCTGTTGGCGTAGCTCAGAGTTGGCCTGTAAGTTAGCCTCCGCTGCCCTGAGCAATTGAGCCAACCGAGCCTCGGTAACCGCCCCCGGCAACGGAGCTCGACCTCGGCCAACTCGCCTGCGGAAGTACTTCACAGTCGCTGCATCCTACCCGCAACTCGCTACTTCACACCCGAAGACACCCGCCCAAGAAGAACTCGTCCGTCGAGCTCTACCCTAGCCGTTTCCCGGGTTCATCTAATCATAGCCACAATACCGGGTGCCGAATACGGAAACTCCAAGGGCGGGGTTGCCCCTCTCCAGGGATCCCGGAAATCCTTCTAGGATGGAAAAAGTTTGCAGGAAAGAAAGCCATGCCTTCACTTGCCAATCAGGTGGTGCTGATCACCGGAGCCTCTGCCGGCATTGGAGAGGCCGTTGCCCTGGAAGCGGCCAAACGCGGGGCCCGCTTGGTGCTGGCGGCCCGCCGAGAGGGGCTGCTACAAAACGTCAAGGACTTGGTGGAGAAGCAGGGGACAGAAGCGCTGGTGGTGCCCACCGACATGGCCGATACGGCCCAGGTGGAGGCGCTGGCCCAAAAGGCTCTGGATCGCTTTGGCCGGGTGGATATCCTGGTGAACAACGCCGGCTATGGCCAGATGGGGCCGGTGGAAGAGGTGGATGTGGCGGCGATGCGACGCCAGTTCGAGGTCAACGTGTTTGGCCTGCACGCCCTCACCCGCGCCCTCTTGCCCCAAATGCGGGAACGAGGCAGCGGCCGCATCCTCAACCTCAGCTCGGTGGCTGGCCAGATGTCGATGCCTTTCAGTGGGGTTTACAACGCCACTAAGTTTGCCGTGGAGGCCCTCAGCGACGCCCTGCGGGTGGAAGTGGCCCCCTTCGGCATCAAGGTTATCTTGATCGAGCCGGGGCCGGTGGTCACTGAGTTTGGCCGCGTGGCAAAAGAAGCCTTTGCTGCTGTTGTCAACCCAAATGGCCCCTACAAGGCGATCTTGGACAAAACTGCCGATCTGGCCAGCTCGTTCAACAAAATGGCCTGGCCGGTGGAGAAGGTGGTGGAGCCGATCCTGAGAGCCATGACGGATCCCCACCCTTCCGACCGCTACACTGCTTTCACCGGTGGCAAGGTGGCGCTGGGGCTGATGCGGCTGCTGCCCGCCGCTCTGGCCGACCAAATGTGGCGGCGGGTCTATGGGCTGGATCGGCTGGGATCCTCCGGCTCGGCCTAGTTGCAGGGGATCATCCCACTCCGGCAGGGATCCCCATCAGCAAGATCTCAAGTTCATTGGAGTTGGAGATCTCATCGAGGCCAGGGCAGGGTTGTGTCTTCCAGGATGGACAGGTTAAGTTTGTTAAAGGACTTTTAATCACCGGGTGTTCCTCTTCCTTATGAACAAGCCTCTATCTGCCCAGCGCTGGTTGATCGCCCTTGTGCTGGGCCTTTGTCTCTGGCAGGGATCTGGTCTGGTTCCTGCCCACGCTGCCCTGGCCTCTGCCCTCACCTACGATCGCTTTTTGCGCTACGTCGAGGAGGGGCGGGTTACCGATGTGCGCCTCACGGACAACAACCTGGTTGCCGAAGTTACAGCTGTCGATCCGCAGACACAGCATTCCACCCGCTACCGAGTGAACCTGCTGCCCAACACCGTGCCGCAACTGGTGGATCGCCTCACCGAGCAGGGGATCGAGGTGGCCGTGGTGCCCACCCGCGACGGCAGCGCCTTCTGGGCGATTTTGGGCAACCTGATCATCCCGGTGCTGCTGTTGGGGGGGCTGTTCTTGTTCCTGCGGCGCGCCGGTGGGGGAGCGGGCGGCCCCGGGCAGGCGATGAACTTCGGCAAGTCGCGGGCCCGCTTCCAGATGGAAGCCAAAACCGGTGTTAAGTTCGACGATGTGGCCGGGATCGAAGAGGCCAAAGAAGAGCTGCAAGAGGTGGTTACCTTTCTGAAGAAGCCGGAGCGCTTCACCGCGGTGGGGGCCAAGATCCCCAAAGGCGTGTTGCTGGTGGGGCCGCCGGGGACGGGTAAAACCCTCTTGGCCAAAGCCATTGCTGGCGAGGCAGGGGTGCCCTTTTTCAGCCTTTCCGGCTCTGAGTTTGTGGAGATGTTTGTCGGGGTGGGGGCCTCTCGCGTGCGGGATCTCTTCAAGAAGGCCAAGGAGAATGCTCCCTGTATCATCTTCATCGACGAGATCGACGCGGTGGGCCGACAGCGGGGGGCCGGCATCGGCGGTGGCAACGACGAACGCGAGCAAACCCTGAACCAGTTGCTCACGGAGATGGACGGCTTTGAGGGCAACACCGGCATCATCGTGATTGCGGCCACCAACCGCCCGGATGTGTTGGATGCGGCTCTCCTGCGTCCGGGGCGGTTTGACCGCCAGGTTACGGTAGATCGGCCCACCTTTAAGGGGCGCTACGAGATCTTGCGCGTGCATGCCCGCAACAAAAAGTTGGCAGAAGAGGTCAGCCTGGAGGCCATTGCCCGCCGCACTCCCGGCTTTGCTGGTGCGGATCTGGCCAACCTGCTCAATGAGGCAGCCATTTTGGCGGCCCGCCGTCAGCGCATGGCCATCACCAACCAAGACATCGACGATGCCATCGACCGCATCACCATCGGCCTGACCAAGCCGCCGCTATTGGACGGCAAGAGCAAGCGCCTGATCGCTTACCACGAGTGCGGCCATGCTCTGCTGATGACGCTGCTGCCCCATGCGGATCCCTTGAACAAGGTGACGATTATTCCTCGTTCCGGCGGCGCGGGTGGCTTTGCCCAGCAACTGCCCAACGAAGAGCAGATCGACTCCGGCATGTACAGCCGCGCTTGGCTGTTGGATCGGGTGGTTGTGGGCTTTGGCGGTCGGGCGGCTGAGGAGATCGTTTTCGGCTACTCGGAAGTGACCACCGGAGCCAGCAACGACCTGCAGCAGAACACGAATCTGGTGCGGCAGATGGTGACCCGCTTTGGCATGTCCGAGCTGGGGCCGCTGATGTTGGATCCGCCCAACAACGAGGTATTCTTGGGCGGCGGCTGGATGAACCGCGTCGAGTACTCCGAGGACGTGGCCGCCAAGATCGACCGCCAGGTGCGGCAGATCCTGGAGAGCTGCTACCAGAAAGCCAAGCAAATTTTGTTGGAACACCGCGTTCTGCTGGATCGCCTGGCCGATACTTTGGTAGAGCGGGAGACGTTGGATGGGGACGAGTTCCGGGCGATTGTCTCAGAGTATGTGCCCATCCCAGAGAAGATCGGCTTGCCCAGTCCAAAGTTGATCTGAGGGATCCTCTCTAGATGGTTGGTCTGGGGTGTTGCATGGATTAACTTGGGAGGGCGGTTGTTGGGGGTTGGATCCCGGCGGCTGCCCTCTTTGCCTTACGGGTTGCGTTGGGCTGTCTCATGCTCTCTGCTTTGCCGGTTCACCTCTACCGCTGCCTGAGCTGTGGTCAAGACGGGCTGAACCTGTCACCGGGACGTGAGCCGGGATCCGCGGCGGATCGGGTTTACTGTCCCAGTTGCGGGCAAATTTACCCCATCACCGCCTTTGGAGCGGTGGATTTTTTGGCCACCTTGCCGGACTGGCCGCTCACTCCCGCTCAGGCCATTGCCCATCTGCCCGGGTTTGCCTGGGGCTACGATCGCCTCTGGCGGCCTTGGGCACTGTCGCTGTTGTCGGGAGAGAGCTTCGGCAGCGAGCGGGAAGGCCAATTGCTGGCGGAACTGGTGGGCGAGGCGGATCCCGTCTTGGACTTGGGCACGGCAGGGGGGTACTGGAGCCGCTTGCTCCTGGCCAGGGATCCGCAGCGGACGGTGATCGGCTTGGACAATGCGGCAGGGGTATTGGCCGAGGCAGCCCAACAGGCGCAGCCCCACTGGCAGCGCTACAGCCTGGTGCGGGCCCGAGCCGAACAGCTTCCCCTCGCCTCTGGAACGTTTGGGGCGGTGATCAGCGGCGCCACCCTGAACGAAGTGCCTTTGCATCCCTGTCTGCGGGAAGTTGCCCGTGTTTTGCAACCGGGAGGGGTGTTTGTCTCGATGCACAGCCAGCAGGTGCAGGGATGGGGGCAGATGGTGCAGCGGTGGTTGGAAGCAAGCGGCCTTCGGTTTTTCTCAGAAACCCAGTTGCGTGAGCACTTTCAGCAGGTGGGGTTGCACCTGGAGCGCTATCTCAGCCTGGGTTGGGTGGCCTTTGTGCGGGCGCTGCGCTCCTAACCGACCATGTAGATCCCTTGCCGCTCTATCCCTTTTTTATAGCAAGCAGTTATGGAATAGCTTGCTGGTTGATCTCTAGCTCCCCTCTCCCACAAAGGAGAGGGGCTGGGGGTGAGGGCGTCTCAATCTTGTTTGAAACGACTGTGATTTCTCACACCTATAGGCTTTGCAACCAGGCTTCCAGGGCGCGGATGGGGGCCGGATCCCGGTAGACGCGCTCCTGGCGGGCTTTTACCTGCTGGCCCATCTGTTCGCGCCAGCGGTCATCCAGGCCCAGCCGCACGGCAATCTGGACATACTCATCTAGGTTAGAGGCGATGGTTGCGTGGATCCCCATCTGCTGCAGGATGGCGTAGGTGTGGCGACCCCGCATCAGGGATCCCGGCAGCGTGACGATGGGCAGGCCGTGGGGCAGGGCTTCCAGGGTGGTGTTGCCGCCAGACCAGCCAATGCTGTCCAGGTAAACATCTCCCAGGGCGTTGTAGGCGGCATATTGGGCGGGGGAGAGTTCCGGCAGCAGCAGCACATAGTCTTCCGCGGCCAGGCCGTAGGCGCGGAAGGCCCGCTGCAGCCGTTGCCAAAAGCGCTGGCGGATCCCTTGGGAGAGGCGGCCCCGCAAAAACAGGAATTGACACCGCCCCACCTCCCGAGCAATGCGGGGGAAGACCTCGTCGTACAGGGGCAGGTACTTAAACAGAGATTGGGCGCAGAGGTAGAGCACCCTATCGGGATCCATACCCCAGGCTGGCCAGTCCACAGGGGCGGGGTCAATAGCCAGAGGAATGTAGTAGGTGCCGATGCCGGGCAGGGGCAGGAGCTGCTCGGTGTAGTGGCCGGTCCCATCCGACGGCTCCATCAGTTCGCTGCTGATGAAAACGTCCAGCGTTGGCAGGCCAGAGGTTTGCGGATGTCCCCAGGCCATGGCCTGCACAGGGGCCAAACGCAAGGCGGCCAACTGGGCGCAGACGGGATCGATGCCCACTTCCGGGTAGAGGAGCACGTCCAGTTGCGCCTCTCGAATGATCGCCTGCCACTCCGCCAAGCTTCGGGATCCGGCTATAAACTGCTCAAAACGCGGTGGCAGGGAGCGCGTAATCTCGTCTTGGACGGCCGAGGTGTGGAAGCCGTAGAGGGCCACTTGGGAGCGATCCAAAGCTTCTACCCAGCCGTGGGTCAGGATCTTCCAAACAGAGTGATCCCGGAACAGGCCGGAGACGATGCCCACCCGCAGCCGCCCAGGACGGCGCCGCAGGAGAACGGGGGGCTGGGGGTGGCGGGCCGCCATCACCTCCCCCACCAGGGATCCGTACAGGTGCTGCAGCTCGCGGTCGTTCTGGCCCTGGTAGGGCAAAAAGAAGGGTTGGACGGAGCCAACACCAGCAGCCGCCCGCTCCAGGGTTTTGGGATCCCGCGGCAGTTGTGCCCAGCGGGCCCTGACCTGTTCCAGGGCCTGGCGGTAGCGCTCCCGGGCAACTGGGATCTGCTCAGAAGTGTCGTAGAGCAGGGGCAACTGGCTGACACACCAGCCCAGGGCCGCCGCCAAATCGGCCGGATCGGCTTGCCAGAGGCGGTAGAACAGCTCGGCAGCTTCCTCCTCCCGGCCACAGTCCCGCAGCAGGATGGCCAGCGTATAGGCAGCATCGGCAAAGTCTGGCTGCAACTCCAGAGCCTGCCTCAGCGGCACCAGGGCCGCCTCCAACTCCCCCTGCTGCCGCAGCACCAGTCCCAACTGGTACAGAACTTCCGGATCCGGTCCCCCCTGCTCCAAGGCCTGCTGGAGGTGGGCTTTTGCCTCCCCCAGCCGCCCCGCCTGCTTGAGAACAATGCCCAAATTCAAGTGGGCGTCGGGAAACCACGGCTGCTGCGCCAAGGCCTGCTGCATCAGGGCAATGGCTTCTTCCAGGGATCCCTGCTGCTGCCGACAGACCCCCAAGAGGTGCAGCGCCTCCGGGTGGGCAGGCTGGGCTTGCAACACCTGTTGGTAGAGGGAGATGGCCTCCTGCAGTTGCCCCGCCTGGTGATGGTGGACAGCCTGAAGCAGCAGGCGCTGCAGGTGCTTCTCTCTGTTATCTCGGCTGGGACCAAAGCCCTTTCCCGGCGGCGACATCGAGCTTCCCAGACTTTAGCCGTTGGGGAGGTTGAGGAAGCCCGCCAAGGCCGGGGCAATGGGCAGCAGGGTCATCACCATCAAAAAGAGGGCCAGCAGCGCCAAGGCATCCCGTTGGCCGTCGGTCTCGGTAATCTCATCCTGCGGCGGACGCTCCGGCTCGCGGGCAATAAAGAGAATCAGCAGCGCCCAGTAGAGAGCCAAAACGTTACTGATGGCCGCCACCGCCAGGGCAATCAGGGTAATCACTGTGGCACGTGCCGCCGTCTTGCGCCCGTACACCGCCTGCACGATCCGCCCGCCATCCAACTGGCCCGCTGGCAGCAGGCTCAAGGCGGTGATGGCCAGGCCAATCCAGCCCACGGCCACGAAGGGGTGAATGGGCACCAGCTCCGCCTGCAACTGGGATCCCAGCACCAGCCGCGCCAGCGTGCCCACCAGGATGGAACTACGGAAGATCTCCGTGGGCACGTATAGGCCACCGGAGCCGGAGAGCTTCAGGCCAACCAGCAGCACCACCAAGGAAAGGAGACCCCCCGCCGCCGGGCCGGCAAAGGCAATGTCAAACAGGGCCTTGCGGTTGGGCACCGGCGACTGGATGCGGTTTAGGGATCCCAGCGTGCCGATCCCCAAACTGGGAATAACAAAAGCTGGGCTGAGGCGTACGCCGTACTTGCCGGCCATCCAGCGGTGTCCGGTCTCGTGCACCAGCAAAATGGCAAAGATCCCCGCCGCCACCGGCAGGGCCTCCACCCAGCGCCCCGGCGACTCCAACAGCCGAAAGCCCAACAGATTTGCCCCCACCTCCAAAGTGGCCAGAAAGCTAGCTATCATTAGGCCCGCAGCCAGGATCTGTGCCCCTATCGAAGCGCGGTAGTTGACAATCTCATCTGGCAAGACCACCACCGCCGGCTTTTCCGAGGCATCCTCCACCAAAAACAGTTGGTAGCGGCCGCCCACTCGTTCCTTCAGCTTTTCTGTCAGCAGGGGCACCACCACCTCTGCCTCGCCGCGCAGGTTGCCCTTGAAGATCGCCCCCTCCCCATAGGGGATGGTCTCGGTGACGAAGAAGGTGTCCAGACCGAAGATGGATTGAATCGCCTGCAAATCTTCCGCAGAGATGCCCCGCAAGACCAAAGGTTGCTCGACAGGCGTCTCCCCAGCCCCTTCCGAGGGGATTTCCTGTCGCTCCTCCATCTGGGCCAACTGCTGCCGCCGCGCCTGCAGCTCCTGCTGGGCCAACTGGCGGGCTTTGCGCCCCACGGCAATGTAGAGCCCCGTGAACACCAGCAATAGCAGCAGGAAGCCAGCAAAGCTGAGGTAAACCCCAAACAGCAGCAGCCCCAGGAAGACCACCCACGGCAAAAGGAGCAGGGATCCCTGGAACCACACCCAGACGGCCAGGGATCCCCGCCGGCGGGCTCGCCAGAAACCCCAACCCAAAAACGCCAGCGTTCCCAACAAAAAGAGGGGCGTAATCTCGGCGGCGATGTTCATGGCTGACCTACGAGGCTTACCGATACTGAGCTGGGATCAAGAGCCGCTCAAGCAGAAACAGCCGCTTCTTCAAAACGAGGCTCCGGCTGCTCCCACAAGTAAAAGCCAGCTTTGCGCGGTTTGAGCAGGAACAGCTGCAGGAACTGGTAGGCGTTGTTGAGGTAAAGGGGCAGCTTACGCAGGCCCTTGAAGGGGCCAGATCCGCGGGCAATCTCCCTCAACTTGGCGTTGTTGGCCACGCACTTCTGCAGCCGGCGCACAAACTCCGGGTTCTCCACATCCAGCACCACCGGGAAGACCTTGGCCGCCTCGCGGTTGGTCTTGTAGATCACCTCCATATCGTAGGTATGCGGATCCAAACCGATGAGACGGTAGAAATCCGGGCGCTCGCCCACGTCGTTGAGGTACATGGTGGCAAACACCGACAGCAGGAAGAAGCGGCACCACAGCTCCGCCACCCATCCCTTGAGCAGCCGCGGCTGGCTCAGGAGCATGAGGGCAAAGAAATCGCCGTGGCGGTTCTCGTCCTGGCACCAGTTCTTGAAGAAGTTGAAGATGGGGTAGATGCGGTCTTCGGGGTGAGCTTCGAGGTGGCGGTAGATAAGGATGTAGCGCCAGTAGCCGATCTTCTCGGAGAGATAGGTGGCGTAGAAGATGAAGCGGGGCGCGAAATAGGTGTAGGACTTGTGCTTGGTCAGGAAGCTCAGATCCAAGGCCAAGTTAAAGTCGCCCATGGCGCGGTTGAGGAAGCCGGCGTGGCGGGCCTCGTCGCGGCTCATCAGGGCAAAGCACTCAGCCAAAACCGGGTTGGTCTCCTTCAGCTTGCGAGATAGCTCCTTGTAGAGCAGGAAGCCAGAGAACTCCGCCGTGCAGGAGCGCTCCAAAAACTCCACAAACAGCCGTCGCGCCTCCGGATCAAGCCGGCTTTCCCAATCTTGGTTGAACTCCTCGCCGCGGACAAAGTGGTGGCGATTGTAGTCGGCGCGAAACTCCTCCAGGATGGCCCGGAAGTCGGCCTCTCGATCGCCTAACCCCATCTTGCCGATGGCCTCGAAGTCGGTGGTGTAGAAGCGCGGTGTCAGGATGGTCTCGGTGGGCACTCGCGCCTGGGTTTGGGCAGCTTGCAAAGTGGAACTCATAGGGGTTACAGGATGAAAAGGCCAGGATACACTCGCAGTTTACCAGCCTCTTTGGCCGTCGAGGGGATAAGAAGTGTTACCGACAGGCCCCCGATCCCCTACGACGGCAGCGCCACCGGCTGGGATCGCGCCGGATCCGTCAGCTCACTCCCCTCCTCCGAAGGCGGGATCACCTGCCAAAACAGGGGCAAGTAGCGCTCCCAGTTCTGCAGGATGCGCTCAGCTTTGGGGGAATGGGTGCGGCGGTAGTGCTCCTGGATCAGGCCCTTCAGTTGTGCTTCCGCCGCCGCTGTTTGCAGCCGCTGGATGCGCACGATCTCGCCGTTGACCTTGGCGGGGAAGTTGCCCTCTTCATCCAATACGTAGGCCAGGCCGCCGGTCATGCCCGCCCCCAGGTTGCGGCCCACCCGCCCCAGCACCACCACCACGCCGCCGGTCATGTATTCGCAGCAGTGGTCGCCGGATCCCTCGATTACCGCCTGAGCGCCGGAGTTGCGCACGGCAAAGCGCTCTCCCGCCTGGCCGTTGGCAAACAGGGATCCGCCGGTGGCCCCGTACAGACAGGTGTTGCCTAGGATCACGTTTTCTGCTGGATCCCGCGGAGCTTCTGGGGGAGCCAGAATGACAATTTCACCGCCACACATGCTCTTACCCACGTAGTCGTTGGCTTCCCCCGTCAGGGTCAGGCGCATGCCCGCCAAGGTAAAGGCCCCAAAGCTCTGGCCGGCGCTGCCCACAAAGCGCAGATCCAGTAGCCCCCCTTGTCGGGCAAAGCCGGTATCCCCATACAGCCGGGCCAGGGTGCCGGCAATGCGTCCGCCCACGCAGCGATCCGTGTTGGCGATGGGGAGCTCCACTGTAGCTGTGTCGCAGGTCTCGATGGCCTTTTGCACCTCGGGCCGCGTCAGGATTGCCTCGTCCAGCACCGGGCCGTTGCCATGCACCAGCTCATGGTCTATCCACTCGGGCCGCTGGTGGGGATCGAAGCCGGGGGGAGTCCGCAGCAGATAGTCCAAGTTGAGGGACTGGGTTTTCTCCAGAGCCGCCTCGGTACGGGGGCAGAGTAGATCCACCCGGCCGATCACCTCCTCCAAGGAGCGGTAGCCCAGTTGGGCTAGGACTTGGCGCACCTCCTCGGCCACAAAGGTAAAGAAAGTTACTACCTGGTCAGGAGTGCCGGGGAAGCGCTTGCGCAGCTCCTCTTTCTGGCTGGTCACCCCCACCGGGCAGTTGTTGGTGTGGCAGACCCGCGCCATGATGCACCCCTCGGCAATCATGGCCACTGTCCCGAAGCCAAACTCTTCCGCCCCCAGCATGGCCGCCATCACCACTTCCCAGCCGGTGCGAATGCCGCCGTCCACCCGCAGAATCACCCGCTGCCGCAGTCCGTTTTCCAAAAGGGCGTGATGCACTTCCACCAGGCCCAGCTCCCAGGGCGCCCCCGCGTGTTTGATCGAGCTCAAAGGAGAAGCCCCCGTGCCTCCCTCGTGGCCGGAGATCTGGATGATGTCGGCATTGGCCTTGGCCACCCCCGCCGCCACGGTGCCGATGCCCACCTCCGCCACCAGCTTCACCGACACCTGCGCCTGCGGGTTGACCTGGTGCAGGTCGAAGATCAACTGGGCCAGATCCTCAATCGAGTAGATGTCGTGGTGGGGCGGCGGCGAGATCAAGGTCACCCCCGGCTTGGAGCGGCGCAGCTTGGCAATGTAGGGGCTGACCTTTTTGCCCGGCAGTTGTCCGCCCTCGCCCGGCTTGGCTCCCTGGGCAATTTTGATCTCGATTTGCCGCGCGTTGAGCAGGTACTCTGGCGTCACGCCAAAGCGGCCCGAAGCCACCTGCTTCACTGCCGAGCTGGCGTTGTCCCCCATGCGCAGGCCCTTCAGGTGGGGGAAGCGCGCCGAGGTGCCCTCCGGCGTCACATCGGTGATGGGGATGTAGCGCTCCGGATCTTCTCCACCTTCGCCGGAGTTGGACTTGCCGCCAATGCGGTTCATGGCAATGGCTAGGGTCTCGTGGGCCTCGCGGCTGAGGGCCCCTAGCGACATTCCCCCCGTGGCAAAGCGCTTGAAGATCTCGGTGGCCGGCTCTACCTCTTCTAGGGGAATGGGATCCCGGTCGCTGCGAAAGTCCAGCAGATCCCGCAGGGCTGTGGGGGGGCGGTGGCGCAGATGGGCCCGGTAGATCTCGTAGTGGTCGGGCTGTCCTGAGGCGATGGCCTTGTGCAGCAGCTTGGCCATCTCCGGGCTGTTGATGTGGTACTCCCCCTTGGGCCGCGCTTGGATAAAGCCAAAGTTCTCCAATTTTTTCGCGCTCAGCTCGGGGAAGGCGCGGCAGTGGTTGGCCATGCCCTCGCGGGCCAGATCTGCCAGCGTCATCCCCCCGACCCGCGACACCGTGCCGCGGAAGGCCAGCTCGATCACCTCTTGGCTGAGGCCGATGGCCTCGAAGATCTGCGCCCCGTGGTAGCTGGAGAGCAGAGAAATGCCCATCTTGGAGAGGATCTTGAGCAAGCCTGCCTCGATGGCCGTGCGGTACTTCAGTTGGGCTTCGGCCAGAGAGAGCTGGGGCAGCTTGCCGGTGGCCATTTGGGTTTGCGTCTTGGGCTTGTGCCACCACTGCCGCACCGCCTCGTAGGCCAGGTAGGGGCAGACAGCGCTGGCCCCATAGCCGATCAGGCAGGCAAAGTGGTGGGTACTCCAGCATTGGGCGGTCTCCACCACCAGAGAAGCGCGTAGGCGCAGCCCCTCCTGGATGAGGTGATGGTGGACGGCACCCACGGCCAGCAGAGGCGGAATCAAGGCTTGCTCAGCACTGAGACCGCGATCCGAGAGGATCAAGATCTCGGCCCCCTCCCGCACCGCCTGCGCCGCCTCTTGGCACAGGGCCCGCACCTGAGCGGCCAGCCCTTCTGGCCCAGCGGCTACCGGGTAGAGGATGGGCAGCGTCCGGCAAGAGAAAGGCGTCCGCTGCAGGGCAGCTAGCTCCGCCTCGTTGAGCACCGGGCTGCGTAGGTGCAGCAGGCGAGCATGCTCCGGACGGATCTCCAGCAGGTTGCCTTTGGATCCCAGGTACACCTCCAAAGACATCACCAAGCTTTCCCGCAGGGGATCGATGGCCGGGTTGGTGACCTGGGCAAAGCGCTGCTTGAAGTAGTCGTAAAGGGGGTGGGGCTGGGTGGAGAACACCGCCAGCGGCGCGTCGTCCCCCATGCTGAAAACCGGCTCCTTGCCTGTGGCCGCCATCTCCTCGATGATCATCTCCACATCTTCCGAGGAGTAGCCGCAGGCGGTTTGAACCTGCAGCAACTGCTCCTCCGCAAGCTGCGGGGCAACCTCAAAGTCTTGGCTGGCCAGCTGGACGCGGCAGGTCTTGAGCCATTCCCCATAAGGGTGTTGGGCCGCCACCCGAGCTTTGATCTCCCAGTTTTTGTAGAGCCGGCCACTTTGCAGATCCACCGTCAGCATCTGCCCTGGTCCCAGCCGCCCCTTTTCTAGGATCTCGGCTTCCGGCAGGGGAACCACCCCGGCTTCTGAAGCCACCACCAGCAACCCATCGCGGCTGAGGGCGTAGCGGGCCGGGCGCAGGCCATTGCGATCTAGAGTGGCGCCAATGGTTTTGCCGTCGCAGAAGACCACCATGGCCGGCCCGTCCCACGCTTCCTGCAGGCCGGCGAAAAACTCGTAGAAGTCCACCACTTCCGGGTGATCCTGCAGCTCTGGTTGGTGGCGGTAGGCTTCCGGGATCAGCGCCATCATCGCCTGCTGACTGGAGTAGCCCGACGCGATCAAGAGCTCGAAGACCGCATCCAAGCCTGCCGAGTCGCTGGTGCCGGGATCGATGACGGGTTTGAGCTCTTCGATGGCCTCGCCCCAGAGGGGATGGGCCAAAGAGGGCTCGCGGGCAGCCATCCAGTTGACATTGCCCAGGTAGGTGTTGATCTCGCCGTTGTGGCAGAGGTAGCGGAAGGGCTGGGCCAGCGACCAGCGGGGCAGGGTGTTGGTGCTGAAGCGGCGGTGGTAGGTGGCGTAGGCGGTGGTGTAGAGGGGGTTGTGCAGATCGCGGTAAAACTGGCCCAACACGGCTGACTGCACCATGCCTTTGTAGACGATGAGCCGGCAGGAGAGGGAAGCAAAATAGATGGAGTAAAAGCCGAATCGGCTTTCCACCTGCCGCCGCAGGCGCCGCCGCAGCAAATAGAGCTGTCGCTCCAGCTCATCCCCCTCCAGCCTGGGATGGGTGAGGAGCATTTGCCAGATAGAAGGCAGGGTTTGTCGCGCCATTGGCCCCAGGCACTCCGGATTGACCGGCACCCGGCGCCAGAGGGGCCGTCCCCACTCCGTGGTGGCCAAGTAGTCGTCGATGAGCTGCCGCACTGCTTGGCACTCGGCGGGATCCGGGGGCAAGAACACCATGCCCACAGCACTGCGGCGGGGATCCCAAGCTCGGATCTCCTCCATCTCTGCCTGCAGCAGCGCCCAGGGAATGGCCGTGGCAATGCCGGCTCCATCGCCACTTTGGCTGTCCCCGCCGCAGCCGCCCCGGTGCTCCATGCAGGTGAGAGCTTGGAGGGTTTTTTGCAGCAGCTCGTGGCTAGCTCTCCCCTGGCGATCCACCAGGAACCCAACGCCGCAGGCATCCCGCTCTTGAAAGTGCCAGTTTTCCTGCAGGATAGGAACCGAAGCCTGGGAGCGATGGGGATTCATGGGCAGAAAAACAGCTCGGAGTCGATCACATTTTAGAGTTGGAAAACCAGCATATCGCAATCCAATCCGACAGGAAAAGGGGTTAGGCCCAAGTCAGGGCTAGATTTTGCCAATAGGGCAATCGAATAAGCCAGGAAAGCCAAAAAAGCTTGCCATGAACAGATTTTTCGAGTTTTTTTCGGCTAGCTTCTTCAGCAGACTTTGGACGATCTGGGAAAGCCAGGCCGTACATTCCAGCTTTTACTGGCTCCGCTTGCTGCAAACCGGCAGGTGGAAAGCTGTGGCTTAATTGTTATCTGAAGAAGTCAGAAAATGTATTGCGCAGATCGGAGAGCCGGTCGTTAAAGCAGGTGAGCCGATCAGCGGTGGAGTTCACCATCGTCAAGTCTGCCCTGCCGGTTGTGCCCTCGGATCCCAAGAGGGGAACGCTCATGCGGCTGGGATCCGCAGCATTCTGGGAGACGCGGATAACGGCTCGCTCGCGGTTGAACTGATAGGCTTCGGCCACGTAGCGGATGGGCTCGCTCAAGCTGGGATCCACCGGCAAGCTGGGGGCCGGCAAAAGATCCACCAGCTCGGTAAAGGTGCCGCTCCGCAGGCCCACCACGGCAGCAGCCCCCAACTGGTTACAGATGGCGATGAGCACCGGTTCCTGGGCGCTGGCGCTAACGTTGGCCAAGGTGACGGTGACGTTGGCCCGGCTGGGTGCCGGGGGATAAGTAACCTCAAAGATGCGGGCGGGAGCGTTGCCCAGCTCGTCGCGGGCGCGGAAGCGAAGTTGCCCCCTGTAGGGCAGGATGGAGGAGAAGTAGAGGCCAAAGCGGTCGCCGGGGCCCCGTCCGGGGATGTTGGCCTGGCGGGGGACGTAGGCGAGGACGGCGCGGCTTTGCCAGTTGTTGGGCGGCGCATAGGGCAGCAGCGGGCTACTGTCGAGGCTGGGAGGTTCTCTGGGAGGCGGATCCGGCTGGCCATCCCTGTTCAAGTCCAGGCCGTTGCCCAAAAAAGCCACCGAGCGTTGGAGAAGGATGGGGCGGTTTTGGTTATCGACCAGAGGAGGTCGCCCTTCCGCCAGCCCCGCATTTTCCACATAGACGTTGAAGGGGCGATTCAAGATCTGGTTGTCCCGCTGCCGCCGCAGGTTGAACTGAAGGTAGGGCCCCACCCCGCCTGCTGTCGGGGATCCCCCTGTAATTTCAAAGTCGTCAGCTCGCAAAAAGGCATTTTCCAGCGGGCTAAGCGGAGTTGTCGCCTCGCCGCAGCCGACCAGGCCGAGCGCCAAGATCGCCCAAGCTGCAAAAGATCCCAGTTTAGGTTTGATGAGATTTTGGATGAGAGATTGAAGAGGGGAAGTCGGGCCCGCACAGGTGGGATGCGCAGGCCAGCGGGCGAGCTCTGGTTTCAACATTCATCTCCTCCCCACAACAGACATTGGCGACCGTTCGGCGCGAGCGGGCTGAGCGGGAAATCGGCGAAAATCCACCTGCAGCCCCTCAGCGTCGCCTGAACCACTATATCCTGAGCCTCGGTCTGGATCCCACCATCCCAGGGAGTCGGCGGCTACAGAGCTGCCGAGAGGGGGCGCCCCCCCTTTCTCCTGAGCGGCTTGATAGCCTAGAAGGAGCGAAAGGTGGATACCCATGTCAGATACCCCTGCAGTCTTGGTAGAACAACTCCAGAAGCGCTACGGCTCCACAGTGGCCGTGGCAGATGTCTCCTTCCAAGTAGAGCCCGGCCAGATCTACGGCCTTCTCGGCCCCAACGGCGCCGGCAAAACCACCACTCTGCACTGCCTGTGCACCCTGCTGCGCCCTGACGCAGGTCGGATCGAGGTGTGCGGGATCCCGGTCAACCAAAATCCCAAGGCGGTACGGGAAAAGCTGGGCTTTGTTGCCCAGGAGGTGGCCTTGGATAAGGTGCTGACGGGGCGAGAATTGTTGCAGTTGCAGGCCGATCTCTACCACCTGCCTCGCCCCTTGGCCCAAGAGCGGATCGCCGCTGTCCTGGAATTGCTGGGGCTGGCCGACCGGGCCGACCAACGCATCGGCACCTACTCTGGCGGCTTGCGCAAACGCCTAGATCTGGCGGCAGGACTGCTGCACCAGCCGCAGGTGCTGGTTTTGGACGAGCCCACGGTGGGCCTGGATATCCCCAGCCGGCTGGCCATCTGGGGCTTTCTGCGCCAACTTAAAAACACCGGCGTTACGGTGGTGCTCAGCAGCCATTACCTGGAGGAGGTCGACCTGTTGGCCGACCGGGTGGCCATCATCGACCGCGGCAAGGTAATTGCCGAAGGCACGCCAGAAGAGCTAAAAGCCCGCGTCGGCGGCGAGCGCATCACTCTCAAGCTGCAGGAGTTTGCGCCGCCAGAACTGGCCCAGCGGGGGGCCGAACTGCTGGGATCCCTGCCCTTTGTCCAAAAAGTGGTGATCAACGGCGCCCAGGGCAACGCCCTCAACCTCGTGGTGCAGCGCAATGGGGAGGATCCCCTCAGCCAGATCCGCGCCCAGCTCGAGGCCCACGGGCTGGAGATCTTCAGCAGCACCCAATCCCGTCCCAGCTTGGATGACGTGTATTTGGCGGCAACCGGGCAAACGCTCCTGGATGCGGAGCTGGCTGCCGCCGAAGCCAACCTGGGCAAAAAGAAGTAGTTTTTCCCTGATTCCCGATCCCTACCTCATTCAAAACTTTGCAGGAGCCTTGGTATGACCTCTGCTGCTTCCCCAACCCCATCCAACCCAATTCCTCTATTTACAGCCGACTTTTGGCAGGAGACCTTTGCCCTCGCCCGCCGCTTGTTTATCCAACTGCAGCGTCGCCCCACAACCCTGCTGGTCGGCATCATCCAGCCGCTGCTCTGGTTGATTTTGTTCGGGGCCTTGTTCCAGAATGCCCCTGCCGGCATTTTCGGGGCCGGACAAAACTACACCCAGTTTTTGGGGGCAGGGGTGATCGTGTTTACGGCCTTCGGCGGGGCCTTGAATGCCGGCGTGCCGGTGATTTTCGACCGGGAATTTGGATTTTTAAACCGATTGTTGGTGGCTCCCCTCACCTCTCGCTTTTCCATTGTGCTGGCCTCTAGCCTGTTCATCGTCAGTTTGGCGCTGCTGCAGACGGCGGTGATCGTGGGGGCAGACTATGCCCTCGGAGCCGGGATCCCGGACGGGCGGGGCTTGGCGGTGGTGGCCCTGATCGTGGGCCTGTTGGTCTTGGGCTTTACAGCCCTGAGCTTAGGCCTGGCCTTTGCTATGCCGGGGCACCAGCAGTTGCTGGCCTTTATCTTTTTGGTGAATCTGCCACTGATCTTTTCCAGCACGGCTTTGGCTCCCCTCAGCTTTATGCCCACCTGGCTGCGCTGGGTGGCCAGCCTCAACCCGCTCACCTTTGCCATCGAGCCGATTCGACATGTTTACCGCAGCAGCCATTGGAGCTTTGCCGATGTGGTACTGCAGGCCCCCTGGGGCGACCTCACCCTGGCGGGATCCCTGGGCCTATTGACGGGGTTTGTGGTGGTGTCGGTTCTGCTGGTGCAGGGGGTGCTGCGCAAGAGTTTGGCTTGAGCACCTCTGCTCAGGCTGTGCCCCTCAAAGCCACTGGCGGGAGACGGACTTCTCCAGCTCCGCTTGCGCCTGCTGCACCAGGGCCTGGGGGCTGTCCTGAGCTGGGGAAACGTCCAGAGACGGGGTGAGGCTGCGGGCTTGCAGGGCCATGTGGAGCTGCAGCTCGGTTACATAGTCGCGCAGGCCAAAGCCAGCGGCAGAAGAGGAGCGAGCTGTCGAAGAAGCGTAAGACGCAGACATCACGGCAAGAAGTCCCTCGCAAAATTGCCACCGTCGCCCTGCTACGCTATCACGCCCGCCCCCTTTCTGAGGGTTCCAAAGTGTTAGCTTTGATTAAGCTTTGCAAAGGATTTTTGTCATGGCGGTTCTTGAAGATTGGCAGCGCTCCAAGTTGGATCCCAGCGACGATGCCTTCTTTTATGACTATCCCCGCTTTGTAACCCACGTGGATGCCGGCTTTATCGGCCAGCTCACCGACCTGTACCGCCGGTATTTGCGGCCCCAGACCCGCATTCTCGATCTGATGAGCAGTTGGGTTTCTCATCTGCCGCCGGAGATGGATTTTGCCCATGTGGAGGGGCATGGGATGAATGCCGAGGAACTGGCGGCCAACCCCCGGCTCCATCACTTCTTCATCCAGAACTTGAACCAAAACCCAATTCTGCCCTTCCCAGATCAATCCTTCGATGCGGTGCTGAATACGGTTTCGGTGCAATACCTGCAGCAGCCGGAAGAGGTGTTTGCCGAGGTGCACCGCATCCTCAAGCCCCAGGGCCTTTTCATTGTCAGCTTCTCCAACCGCATGTTTTTCCAGAAGGCGATTCAGGCTTGGCGGGACAGCTCGGAAGCAGAGCGGGTGGAGCTGGTCAAGCGCTATTTTAAGTCGGTGCCGGGGTTCGAGATTGTCGAGGCCATCCAGCGGCCTGTCCCCATGGGTTGGCTGAGCTTGTTGGCAGGAGGAGGCGGGGATCCCTTCTATGCCTTGATTGGACAGCGAGCGGCAGAATAAAGTTCTCCGGCTTGCCCATGGCACTATTGGATCCTGATATCCAGATCTCTCTTTCCGCTTTGTTTGTCCGCAAAAGGTGCCTTTGTTTTCCGGTCTTTCTCACAGCTCTCCTCAGCAAAGCGGCGATCCCTTTCCCCTGGAGATCTCAGCAATTGGCGAGGCAGGGCTGTTGCAGATCGTACAGCGCTACTGCCCTGACCAGGTGGTGGGGGATGACGCGGCAGTGTTGGCCGCTCCCAAGGGGCAGTTGGTGGTGACCACCGATGTCTTGGTGGAGGGGGTTCACTTCAGCGACTTGACCACCCCGGCCCATGCAGTGGGCTGGCGCGCGGTGGCGGCCAATCTCTCGGATCTGGCGGCGATGGGATCCCGTCCCCTGGCTTTGCTGGTGGGCCTGGGCCTGCCGGGATCCACGCCGGTGGCTTGGGTGGAGGAGCTCTATCGAGGGATGCAAGCCTGTTGTGCCCCTTGGGGAGCGGAATTGGTAGGGGGGGATCTGTGTCGGTCGCCGCAGCGGTTTGTGGCGATCACGGCTCTGGGATCGGTACAGCCGGGGCGGGCTATTGAGCGCAAACGGGCCCAGCCGGGCGATTGGCTGATCGTAACAGGGCCCCATGGCGACGCGCGGGCCGGCCTGGAGCTGCTGCTCCATCCCGAACAGGGATCCTCAGCCGCGGCAGCCGAGCGAGAGCAGTTAATCAGGGCGCACCAATATCCGCGCCCGCGCTTGGATCTATTACCCCTTTTGGAAGGGATCCCGGATCCTTTGCGCCTGGCCGGCATGGACACCAGCGATGGCTTGGCAGATGCTCTGGTGCAGGTGTGCCAGACCAGTGGGGTGGAGGCGCGGATCGAGGCGGAGCGGATCCCGATTTCGGCGGCTTTGCAACATGTTTTTCCGGGCCAAGCCCTGGAGTGGGCGCTCTACGGCGGGGAAGATTTTGAGCTGTTGCTCAGCGCCGAGCCCGCGCTGGCCCAGCGCCTTCTGGAACAGTTGCCGGGGGCGACCTGGATTGGGGAAGTAACCGGCTGGGATCCGCAGGGAACGGTGTGGTTGAGTGACGGACAACCCCTCAGCCGCCAGCACGCCTTCCAGCACTTTTGAGCCCCATCCCCCCTCTCCCTCGGGGAGAGGGGCTGGGGGTGAGGGCCTCAGGGAGAGGGGCTGGGGGTGAGGGCCTCTGGGAGCGGGGCTGGGG
>NZ_JANSJJ010000149.1:0-727 GCF_047502715.1 Synechococcus sp. H55.10 | reverse complement strand
CAAGATCCCCAGCGAGCGGCCGGAAAACTCTGAGGCCGCCGCCGATGAGCCGGTTGGATCCCTGGCCCCTTCCCCTGAACCATCCGAAGACTTTCGCTTGGCCATCGTGATTGGGGACGTGATGGGCAAAGGTGTCCCTGCCGGCATGTTGATGAGCATGACCCGTGCCATGGTGCGGGCAGAAGCCCTCAACCGCCACTCGCCGGCCCGCGTTCTCCAACATCTCAACCGGGCCATGTACAGCGATCTGGAAAACTCCAATCGCTTCATCAGCCTGTTTTACTCAGAATACGATCCCCGCTCCCGTCGCCTCTGTTTTAGCAACGCTGCCCATAACCCCACCCTCTGGTGGCGGGCCCGCACCCGCGACATCCAGCCCCTAGACACAGAAGGAGCGCTGATTGGCTTAGAGGAACACAGTCAATACTCGGAAGCCTGCGTGCAACTGCAGCCGGGAGATGTTGTAGTCTATTACACCGATGGCTATGTCGAGACCGCCAATACCCGCGGGGAGCGGCTGGAGACCTCAGGCTTGATGGACGCCATTCAACATGCTGCCAGTCGCTACGAGTCGCCCGAGGAGATCTTGGAGAACCTTTTTGAGCAGATGGACGCCTTCCGGGGCCGCCAGGGATCCCGTCCTGTTGTCCCAGAGCCGCCGGCGGATCCGGAGCTCTTGTTTCAGGATGAGATTTCCCTGCGGCCTGAGCCGGTGGACGATACAACG
>NZ_JANSJJ010000148.1:0-3277 GCF_047502715.1 Synechococcus sp. H55.10 | reverse complement strand
ATGCTAGGGGAGCGCTTCCTCGCCATCGGCCCTTACACCCGCCTGGAGGTGGAAGGGGAGCTGCGCATGCCCTGAGCAATTCAACCGGGGCTGAGTCTTGCATCTCATTCCCTGGCAGTGCTACCTTGTCAAAAAATTGGAAGAAAAATGTTTGAGGGGTCTTTCAAAGCTCTTGACGGCGAGCTGGCCAGCTTGGTTGAGCTAACTAAGAAAGTGACGAAAGCGGTAGGCAGTGCCCAAGCTGCTAGCAGAAGGGGAGATCTCCAAGCAGTAAACCGCCAGGTAGAAAGCTGTGGCTCTGCCCTCAACAAAGCTCTCTCCCAAGTGGAGCTGGTGAGGCGAGCTCTTGAACAAGCCCAGCAAGCTTTGTCCACCTCCTCCCTCGAAGACCTGGCCCGCGAAGTGGGGGAACGGGTAGACCAGCCCTGGCTTCCTACCGAGAATCCCAACATTTTTGTGGCCTTTCCTGCCTTAGTGCACTTTGCCAGAGAGGGGGTACGTATCGACCGCAAGATTTTCCGATCCCAGCGGCCCAGTGCTATTGCTGAGGCGATCAAGCGAGCAAGAGCCGCCAAGAGCAAAGAGACTGATCCCCAGGCTGTCCTTCAGCTCATTTGGAAGGCAGCAAGAATTGCGTCAGGCTACCTGAGAAAGCGTGTGGAGCAACTGCCTAACTCCATAAGTGTAGCTGCGCGAGATGTCTTCGATGTTCTCCACCTCAATAACTCAGACTACACAGAAGCAGAATTTACGCGACATCTTTACCTTCTAGATCGAAACCCAATCAACAATGTGGATGGCTATCGCTTGATCTTCTCTGCATCTACAGGCACGCGCTCAGGTCGCTGCTATCGCATTCGCGATGAACGCGGTGAGGAACATATTTACTATCTTTTGGAGTTTGAGCGTCTATGAGTGGGGAAACCCAGAGTCGTCCACAGCTTGATTTATGGCTGCGTTGTCTTGAGAAAGACTACCTGGGATCCTTCATCCCTGCGGGTGGTGCAACCGTCAAGCTAGCTGTCGTCCCAAAAGATTCCTACTCCCGCCTTTACAAATCTCTTCGGGAAAAGCTATCTCTTTCTTCTTTTCGGCTTTTTGATCTAAGCGAAGAGTGCATCAATCTACATTCAATTGAGAATTTTTGGTTTGCCCTTGCTCAGAAGGTAAACTGGGAATCTTTTGCCAGAGAACTGCGCTATAGCATTCTCAGAAAAATTGAATATTCCCCCAGCTCAGAACTTCAAGACTGCACTTTAGAGGAACTGGCAGAGCTTTACCAGGTTGAGGCCCGCGAGATCAACATACAGTTCCAGCGAGAAATTAAGAAGCTGATTTTTCAGGACTACTCTCTGGCTCTCGACTTTCGCAAGGCTATTTCCCGTCTTATCTACGAGCCTCTCCAAAGTCCAGGCACTCTAGAAGGTTTGTGCCTTGCGGTTCAGGAGTGGCTCAAAGGCACACTGAAATCTATTAGTCAAGTGCGTGGGGCAGCTATTTTTCGAAGGATTGATAGGACAAATTCTCGAGAGATCCTACTTTCTTTTCTGAGGCTTTTCACGCGCCAGCTCGGTTGCACAGCAATTCTTGTCAGTCTATTTCATTACTACGAGCGAAGAGAAAATGGACGTCCAATCTTCACTCGTAGGCAAATTATTGAGCTTTACGAAACCTTGCGAGAGTTTATCGATGCAGAGAGTAAGCTTGAGAAAACAGCTCTAATCTTCATGGCTCCTCCAGAGTTCATTGAATCAGAACTTTTGTCCTACCATAAGTACCGGGCCTTGCAAACTCGAATTGAGAACGAGGTATATTCTCCCGATCATCCCAATCCTTGTACAACTATGGTTCAACTTCAATGAGCGCATCACTTGTAGCCCGACGAGCGATTGAAGCGCTGCGAAACGGTGTTCCCAATCCATTTGCGGTTGCAGAACTTGGCTCTTGGCAACAAGAGGTCGAAGAGAAGTTTTGGGAATTATGCAACGCCCCCAGCTTAGAGCCTGGGGGGATGCTCGTGAAGGGGGACTTTGGAACTGGTAAGTCTCATCTTCTACTAACTCTGCAGGAAAAAGCAAAGAAGCAGGGTTTTGCCACCTCGTTGGTCGTCATCTCTAAAGAGCTGCCTCTTGGCAATCCTAGTCGCCTAATTCCCCGCATTCTTGCCGAAATCGAACTCCCTGACATGGCTGAGCGCGGGCTCCAAGGCATTGCAGGTCGTCTGCAGTACAAACAGCCTTCTTTCCAGGAGTTCCAGCTTTGGGTTAACCAATGGCGATTTGGAGAGGGCTGGTGGCCGTCTACTCTAGCTTTACACCAAAGGCTAGAGGGTGACGATGAGAAACTAGATGCTATTGTCCGCTTTTGGGCCGGTGAACCCACCCTGAGGCTCTCAGAGGTGCGGCAGAGACTTCGGGATCACGGTCTGGCAGGGGCTCACTCCGTCGGCAAGCTACCTCCTGCGGAAAGTCTGCACTGGCAGCGCCTGGCTTTTTCTGCTCAGCTATGTCGGGCCATAGGGCTCAGGGGCTTGGTGGTTTTGGTGGATGAGATCGAGCTGATTGCACAGTACAGCATCCTGCAACGGGTCAAGTCCTACCGCGTTCTTGGCCACTTGTTTGGCAAGGAAACTTTACCTGAAGAACTAAAAGCAGCTCCGCTGATTCTAGTGGGAGCAGTAACCCGCGACTTTGAGCAGTCTATCTTGCAGGAAAAAGGGGATTGGGAGAAGGCACCTGAGATGGCGCGCCAGAAGCATGTTTCTGAAGAAGCTGTAAAGGCCGGCATGGAGGCCATTCGGCGGGCTATCCCCCTCCGCTCCTGTTCGGAAGCTCAGGAGGCCATTCAAGCGATGTTGCGCAAGGTGGCGGATCTCTACCAGAAGGCCTACCCTGATTGGGTACGGCCATCACTGCCCGAGATTCCTCCTCTTTACAGCACAACTACCGTGCGGTCAATTATTCGTCGCTGGATTACTGAGTGGGATGTGCGCCGGTACTACAACCCCACCGATAAAGTTCAGATTGAGGAAGACGAAGCGACTGGACACACCCCTACGGAAGAGATCCAAGAACTGGAAGAAGAAGCTTAAGCAAGCCTAGGTGCTCCTCAAAGTTGTCTGAGTTTAGCTTAATCGGCGGGAAGCTCCGCACTGTATTGGTGAATTGTGTTGACTCAAGAGCCAATCAGTGTCGGGATGAAAGCCGTTCGTCCTACACTTGAGGAGAACAAGTTAAATCTCTGGAGAGTTTCCCGCCGTGGGTCGCACGGTGGCCGC
>NZ_JANSJJ010000147.1:0-738 GCF_047502715.1 Synechococcus sp. H55.10 | reverse complement strand
CCATCCTACATCTAGTCCGGGCGCGTGGGCGCGGATTTGTGTAAAACACACAGGCACACCCGAACACAAAACCCAGCAAATACTCGTAGCCGGATAAGACAAACACGACGCCAGACCGCCTCCGGTGCTCAACATTTAGATACGTTTTCAGTATAGAGCCAGTCTGGAGCCTCCTGGCGCTGCCCAATCTTTAGTTCTGCTGATGGTCTCGATTGCAGGAGTGGCGTTTCTCCAGCCAACCCCACACCCCGCTCAGCAGGGCTCCAGCCATAAGGATCCCCAGCGCTGGCTGGAACAGAGGCAACCACAGCCGCAGCCAAAGTTTGTAGCCCAGCGGGATCCCAATGAAAGCTCCCGTTACCGAGAAGACAAACCAGACAAAGCCGGCAAACACCAGAAAGACTAGGGCAATGAGAAAATGATCCAGCCAGCGCTTCCAGTCTGAGACGGTCATAGGGATCAAGCCAGAACAAGTTGAGCCTCTCAGATCCTACTACTGGAAACTCTGCCCTCTTCCCTCCAACTCAGCATAAACACTATCCCCCACCTCTCACGGGGGTTGACTTGTCAATATATAGTGGTAGAAATTTAGTTGTACACAACCTGTAGTGTTAAGCCGATGTCCACCTCCTCTGATTCCTCCTTTGCTGCCCGTTTGCGACAGGTGATCGGCAATGAGGCCATTTATGCGTTTGGGCGACGGGCCGGCATTAGCGATACAGCCTTGCGCAGTTACCT
>NZ_JANSJJ010000146.1:0-740 GCF_047502715.1 Synechococcus sp. H55.10 | reverse complement strand
CAGCAGAGTGGTTGCTCGAAATCCCAGATCTCAGCCACCTGGAAGAGGCCAAGCCGGGGGAACGCCGTCTGGTCTATGAGCGCCTCCGCCGTCCAGCTTCCCTGCCGAAAGTCGCTGATCCCAGCCGCAGCGAGGCTGCTTCCCCCTTGAATACCCAACGGCTGACGTGGGTGTTGATCGGGATCCTTTTCGCTCTGCTGGTGGCGATGGCCTGGCTGCCCTAGCCCAGCCCTGGGTTGGTGCAGAGACAGGCCGCCTGACCCAAAAGCAGCAACAGCCGCCCTCGTCGCCCCTGAGTTGAAGAGAGATACTGGGAATAGGGATGGCTGTAACCCTTGGCTGCAGATGCTGGGCGAGCGTCCCAGTCGGATCCCGGGCAACAGTAGGTAACCAGCGGAGGTTGAGAGTGGCTACACAAACATTGGTCATGGATGCGGTAGAGCAGTTGGGCCTGCGGGTCACTCTGGGAGACATTGCCTCCAGCACAGGCCTGGCCCTAGAGGAGGCCAAACAGGAGTTGCTGCAGTTAGCCCAAAAGGCTGGGGGGCATCTCCAGGTTTCGCGGCAGGGGGAGATCGGCTACGTTTTCCCGCCCGACTGTCGCGACATTCTCAAGCGCAAGGAGCAGCAGGATCGGCTGGCGGTTTTGCGACGCAAGCTGTGGGGGGGGTTTCTCTACGGCCTACGCATCTCCTTTGGCATCCTGTTGGTGGTGTCGATTATCCTCATCACCCTGGCGT
>NZ_JANSJJ010000145.1:0-37710 GCF_047502715.1 Synechococcus sp. H55.10 | reverse complement strand
CGGTGATGGTTTTCTACAACGTTGCTACTAATTGGACTCCGTCCCGCTGCCGCGAACAGCAACCGGGGCTGGGAACCCGCCTCGTGAGTCTTGGATGCTTCAGCTCTACTTCAGAGACCCGGTACACGGGATCGATGAAGCAACTGGGGCAGAGGAAGAGACAAAAGCTCTGCTGTCAAGCGGGTGAGGAAACCCCACCCGCCTACGCGGTGGGGTAGTTCATGGGCTGATTTTAAGACAGCGGGGATCCGGCAAGCTGGCCTTCTCCGGCTGGCGGGGAAAATAAAAGGCGGTACGTTTACATACTTCCACCAGCATCAGCATCACCGGCACCTCGATCAGCACCCCTACGACGGTGGCCAGGGCGGCCCCGGAGTTCAAGCCAAACAACACCACCGCCGTTGCAATGGCCACCTCGAAGTGGTTGCTGGCGCCGATTAAAGCCGCCGGAGCGGCATCCTCATAGCACAAGCCCAGTTTCTGGGCTGCCACATAGGTGAGGCCAAAAATAAGGTTGGTCTGCACAAAAAGCGGCACTGCAATCAACAAAATGTGGAAGGGATTTTCCACAATGAGATCCCCTTTAAAAGCAAAAAGCAGCACCAGCGTCACCAGCAAGGCGGTGATGGCAATGGGGTTGAGGTAGCGCAAAAAAGCTTTCTCAAACCATTCCCGGCCCTTGGTTTTAAGAATCCAATAGCGAGAGGCTGCTCCTGCAACTAGCGGTAGGCCCACGTAGATGGCCACGGATAGCAAAATGGTTTGCCAGGGCACCGTTAAATCGCTCATGGCCAGCAGCCAGCGGCCCAGCGGCGCGTAGAGGAAAAGCATGGTTAAAGAGTTCACCGCCACCATCACCAGGGTGTGGCCTTGGTTGCCATAGCTGAGATAGCCCCACATCAGCACCATCGCAGTGCAGGGGGCAATGCCCAGCAAAATGGCCCCGGCAATGTAGGAGTTGCTGAGGCTCACTTCTGTACCGCGGATCATTTCCGTGCCGGTTATCCAAGGGGCAAACAGCCACCCCAAGAAAAACTGGGCAATCACCACCATGGTAAAAGGCTTCACCAGCCAGTTCACCCCCAGGGTCAACAGCACCGGTTTGGGCGATTGCAAGGCATGGGCTGCCTGGCCAAAATCAATTTTCACCATGATGGGATACATCATGAAAAACAGGCAGACGGCAATGGGAATGGAGACCTGATAGAGGCTCAGGGCATCCAGCGCCTCTGCCAGGCCCGGAAACCATCGACCCAACAGGATCCCGGCAACAATACACAGAGCCACCCAAAGGGTGAGATAGCGCTCAAAAAAACTCAGGGATCCGCCGCCGGGGAGAGCTTTGGGGTCAGATTCGGTGAGAGCCATGGGAAAAGCCGAAAACTGCAGGCGAGAAAACGCAGGTTGTCGAGTAGCCGCGTTCCTAATGGGCTCTCTCAGGATACATCAAAAAAACTTGTTCAGTTTGACCTCAACTTACTCCAGCCCTAGCCGCCGACGAAAGTAGGGGATGGTTAGCTCCAGGCCAACCTGCAGGGGGATCTGGGGATCCCAGCCCAACAGGGTGCGGGCTTTGCGGATATCGGGCCGGCGCTGCTTGGGATCGTCGGTCGGCAGGGGCCGGTGGACGATGGGGGAAGGACTGCCGGTGAGGGCCAAGACCTGCTGCGCCAGCTCCAGGATGGTGAACTCCTGCGGGTTGCCCAGGTTAAAGGGGCCGGGATAGGGGCCGTTCATCAGGCGCACCAGGCCTTCGATGAGGTCGGCGATGTAGCAGAAGCTGCGGGTCTGGGATCCATCCCCATAGACGGTGAGGGGATCCCTGCGCAGCGCCTGGACGATGAAGTTGCTGACCACACGGCCATCGTCTTCCCGCATGGCCGGCCCATAGGTGTTGAAGATGCGGGCGACGCGGATCTCCGTCTGGTGTTGCCGCTGCCAGTCAAAAGTCAGGGTTTCGGCCAGGCGCTTCGACTCGTCGTAGCAGGCCCGCGGGCCGATGGGGTTGACATAGCCCCAATAGTCCTCCGGCTGGGGGTGCACCTGGGGATCCCCGTACACTTCTGAAGTCGAGGCCAGCAGGAACCTGGATCCTGTTTTCTGGGCCAGCTCCAGCAGGTGGTAGGTGCCCCAGACACCGGTGCGGATGGTGTGGATGGGATCCGCCTGGTAGTGGGGCGGCGAGGCGGGACAGGCCAGGTGGTAGATTTGCTCGATACCGGCTTTTTCCAGCTCCGGCGGCAGCGGCTCGGCCACATCGTGCCACAGCAAAGTAAAGGCGGGGTTGTCGCGGTGGGCCTGTACGTTCTCCTCCCGCCCCGTGTAGCCGTTATCGAGGCAGATAACTGCGTGGCCTTCTTGCAGAAGGCGGCCGACCAGATGGGAGCCGATAAATCCCAAACCACCCGTGACCAGGATCTTCACCAGCCCACTCCAATCAAGGTGATACCCGCCTGTTGAACGGCCTGCCGGTCAAGGCAATTGCGGCCATCGATCAGCAAAGGCCGCCGCATCAGCTCGGCAAGGCGCCGGTAATCCAGCGACAAAAACTCCGGCCACTCCGTCACCAGCACCAGGGCATCACAATCCTGGGCCAGGCGGAACACATCCGTTTCCACCACCACATGGGCCAGGCCCTCCCGCATCCCCGAAGCCGAGACAATGGGATCATACGCTTTCACCTTGGCCCCCAGCCGGTGGAGCTGCTCGATCAACGTCAGAGAGGGCGCATCCCGCAGGTCATCGGTGTGGGGCTTAAAGGTGAGGCCCAAAAGGCCAATGGTTTTGCCCTTGAGCACCTTGAGGGCCTGCTGCAGCTTTTCCACCAGGCGCTGCCGCTGCTCGCGGTTGACCTCGACAGTAGCCCGCAATAGCTTGGCCTCATAGCCGTAGTCAGCAGCTGTTTGAATGAGAGCTGACAGATCCTTGGGGAAGCAGCTCCCTCCCCAGCCTATACCGGCGTTGAGGAAGGCGCGGCCAATGCGCTTATCGAGGCCGATCCCTTCGGCCACTTGGGTGATGTCGGCACCGGTGCGCTCACAGATGTTGGCGATCTCGTTGATGAAGCTGATCTTGGTGGCCAAGAAGGCGTTGGCGGCATATTTGATCATCTCGGCGGAGGCCAAGTCGGTAACCAGTAAAGGCACGGGATCCCCACCCAAGCCCTGCTGGCGGCTGAGGATGGGCTCGTAAAGCCGCCGCAGGATCTCGATGGCGCGGGGGCTGTTGGAGCCAATCACGATGCGATCCGGGTAGAAGGTATCCTGGATGGCGCTGCCCTCTCGCAAAAACTCAGGGTTGCTGACCACGTCAAACTGAGGTGTCCGAGGAGAGATTTGCAAAGCCAGGGATCCTCTGGAGAAAGGAGTTGCCTCCCGATCTCCCCCAGAGAGCAGTTCGCTCTCTTCCCGGCTGCCCAGGCGCTGCTTGGCCGCCCCAGCAGCCCCATCCAAGATAAGCATGCGCACCCAGTCGCCGGAACCGATGGGGACGGTAGACTTGTTGACAATAACCCGGTAGCGGTCGTCCAGGTGCTGGCCGATCTCCCGCGCCACGGCCTCTACGTAGCGCAGATCCGGCTCGCCGCTGGGCAAAGCTGGGGTGCCCACGGCAATAAAAATGACCTCGCTGGCTTTCACCGCCAGGCCCAGGTCGGTGGTAAAGTGCAGCCGGCCGGCCTCGGTGCCTCCCCGCACCAGCTCTTCCAGCCCAGGCTCGTAGATGGGCAGGTGGCCCCGCTGCAAGTTTTCGATTTTGACGGGGTTGTTGTCTACACAGATAACGCTATGGCCCAGGTGAGCCAGACAGGCGCCGGTTACCAACCCCACATAGCCAGCTCCCACAACCGCCACGTCCATAGCCCGCTTCCCCCTCGCGTCGATGCTTGGTTCTAAAATACCCCGCCGACCGGGATCCCCTATCCTCAAGGGGAGGAAAGACAGCCTTGAACCCAAGCCGGTGGCAAAATAAAGCAGAACCGGTTTTCTTCTGAGCCTTTGAGCGGTGAGTTTCCCCGATTCTGCTGCCATAGCCGCTCGCCGTCAGCACCAGGTACAGAGGGTGCTCTATGTTACCCTGGGGCTCAATCTTTTGGTGTTTTTGGTCAAGCTGGGTTTGGGCCTGGCGACCGGATCCCTGAGCTTGGTGGCCGATGCCCTGCACAGCTCCGCCGATAGCGCCAGCAACATTCTTGCCCTGCTGGCGGCCCGCTTTTCCTCGCCAGAGCCGGATGAGGAGCACCCCTACGGCCACAGCAAGTTTGAGGCCATCGGTGCCATGGGGATCGCCGCTTTTCTGGGGATGGCCAGCTTTGAGATCCTCAGCGCAGCAGTGGGACGGTTTTTCGAGCCCCAGCCGCCGCCGCAGGTCGATGGACTGACCCTAACCCTGATGGTGGGTGTGCTGGGGATCAACCTCTTCGTGGCCTTCTATGAACGTTCCTGGGGCAAGGCTTTGTCCAGCTCGCTGCTCTTGGCCGATGCCCGCCATACCCTCAGCGATGTTTGGGTAACCCTGACGGTGCTGCTGGGACTGGCCGGGATCCACTACTGGGGGATCCCCTGGCTGGATCAGGTGCTGGCGGTGCCGGTGGGGCTGCTGGTGTTCTGGAGCGGCTGGGAAGTGTTACAAGAGAATATCCCTTTCCTCACCGACCGGGTAGCCATTCCGCCTAAGACCTTGCGGGAGCTGGTTCTCAGCCTGCCCGGCATCCTCGACTGCCACGACATTGCCTCCCGCGGCATCCCAGGGCAGATGATCTTTATCGAAATGCACATGGTGGTGGAGCCGCTGGACGTGGAGTCGGCCCACCGCATCACCGAAGCGGTGGAGCAACTGCTGCAGGAGCGCTACGGGCCGGTGCGGGTCACCATCCACCTAGAGCCCTACTCCCACATTGAGGGATCCCAACCCTAGGAATGTTTCCGAAAGAACAAACGGTATCGCTTCGCCAACTGCCAAATCCTGCAAAGGCCATTCTTTGCCCTGGTTCCTAAGAAATAGAAAAACCCCGAGGCAGCAAATGGAGCTGCGCCTGATTATCGGGTGGGCAGCGAAAACAACGGCTAAATCGCTCCAGGAATCGACCTGCCGGCTGTGGGAAGTCTGGAAAAGCGAGGTCTGGATCCCCGGCAGCTACCCCTGCCCAAAAGTGGCGCAATTGTGGGGCCAAGGCTTGGGCCTGCTCCAGGGGCAAATGCAGCGGCGCAGAGGTTAAAAACTTAACCACCACCGGTTCGCTGCGCTGACCCATCCACTCCCGCGAGAACGCCTGCAAATCGGGCCAACCGGGCAGGGATCCCACCCGGTAGCTTTGGATGTGGACGTGGATCCCGGTCTCGCGATCCAGTCGGATCTCGACAAGGCGGTAGGGATGGGGAAAACTGACCAAAGAGCCGGTGGTAATGTCGTAAACCCCCCCTCGCCGGGCGATGTGCTGAATGTGCAAATGTCCGGTGAACACCAGTTGCACCCCGTAAGCTTGCAGCAGCCGCCGCAATTGAGAGGCATTCTCCAGCATGTAGCGACGGCCCCAGGGGTGGAGGGACTGCCCGCGCAGATGCTCGACCACGTTGTGGTGCACCATCAGCAGCACCAGCTCCTCTTCGGCTGCTGCCAATTCCTTTTCCAGCCAGGTCAGTTGTTCCGAAGTTAGACACCCCACCAACTGGCCCTGAGCATCAAAGTGGTTGGAATTGAGGCCGATCAAACGGATCCCTGGCTGCAACAGGCGGCTGTAATCCAAAGACCGCCTGTCCTCATAGCCAAAAGCTTGGTAGTAGCGGGGAAACTCTGGCAATGCCTCACGCTGGGGCACATCGTGATTGCCGGGCACCACAAAAGCTGGGAAAGGTAAACGGGCCAGGCGCTCCGCCAACCAGGCGTGGTTTTCCGGTTCCCCATGCTGGGTCAGATCCCCCGGCAAAAGGAGAAAATCCAAAGGCAACTGCACCAGATGCTGCAAAACTTGTTCCAGAGCCGGGATGCTCACCTCCACCAAATGAAACCGGTTGGGATGATCCCAAAGGGTGGAAGGAACAGTGATGTGGGGATCGCTCACCACAGCAAAGCGAATCTGCACGGATTCCTCCCCTTGACAACACACCGGGGGATCAAGCACTTCTGTTATTCTGGCATCCATCACGGGATCCCTCTACTCAGCATGGGTGAGGCATATCGGCCTATACCGGGATCCCCATACCTTTGCTGGTCGTAGGGCCTACAACCCACTAGCGCGAACGGCACCCGCTAAGGCTCAGGGAGCGGGGCTAGGCGTCAACAACTGCTCCCCTTGCAACATGCGGGCGGCAGCGCTGAACAACTCTTCCTCCAAGTAGGGCTTGGTGAAGTAGGCAGTGGCTCCCAGCTCCCGGGCTGTCTGCCGGTGCCGTTCTGCCCCCCTTGAGGTAAGCATAGCTACCGGAATATGCTTGAGGTTGCTGTCTGCCCGTATGCGGGAGAGCAACTCCAGGCCGTCCATGCGCGGCATCTCGATGTCGCAGAAGATGAGATCGCAGCGCAAGCCACCGCGAAGCTTTTCCCAGGCGTCCTGTCCATCGCGGGCTTGCTCCACCCGGTAGCCCACCTTTTGGAAGGACATGGAGAGCAGCTCCCGCACCGCAATCGAGTCATCCACAATGAGCACCGTGGTTTGATGGGTTTCCTCGACACGTGGCTCCGCCGCGCGACGCTCTGCCCAGAGGCGGCTGAGATCGCGACGGCGGCCTTGGGCCATATCCACCAGTTCAAGGACATCAGCAATGGGCAGCACGCGACCATTGCCCAGCACCGTTGCCCCAGAAATGCCAGGTGGTTTGGGCACAGGCCCGCGCAATTGCTTGATCACGATTTCCTGCTCTTCCACAAAGCTGTCCACCTGCAGGGCAAGGTACTGGCCGGCACTTTGGAGGACAACAATGGGGATGATGCCCTCATCCTGGGCAACGCTGTAGACCTCGGAGCGGCTGCGGCTGTGGCTGCGGCTGTAGGACAACAGATTCGAGAGGGGTTGGAAGGGAAGGCGTTGATCCCGCCAGAGAATGGAGGGCCGCCCCTGCTCGTCCGGCCGCACCTCATCGACGGGAACATCCAGCATTTCCTCCACACCGTCGAGAGGAAAGGCGATCAGGGCTTTGTCGCTGACACACACCATCGCCTTGGAAATGCTTAAGGTAAGCGGCAGGCGGATGGTAAAAGTGGTGCCTTTGCCGCGCACGGAATCCACTTGGATGCTGCCGCGCAGATCGGTGATGTTGCGGCGCACCACATCCAAGCCAACCCCCCGCCCGGCCAGGTCGTCCACCTCGCTGGCCTCACGGCTGCTAAAGCCGGGGTGGAAGAGGACGTTGAATACTTCGTCTTCGGTTGCCTGCTCTGACAGCAGCCCCAGCCTTTGCGCCTTGGCCTTGATTTTCTCCACCGGGATGCCGGCGCCATCGTCGGCAACAACGATGATCGTCTGGTTGCCCTGGTAGAAGGCCCTGACGGTGATCTTGCCCTCAGGGGGCTTGCCCAAGCGGCGCCGCTCCTCAGGGGGCTCGATCCCGTGTACCAAGGCGTTGTTTACCAGGTGGGTCATCGGGTCGGAAAGCTCTTCCAGGATGGCCTTGTCGATGAGGGTGTCGCGGCCTTCCACCACCAGGCTGACTTGCTTGCCCGCTTTGATGGAGAGATCGCGGACGGCGCGGGGCAGCCGGTCGGCAATTTGCGAGAAGGGCACCATGCGCGCCCGGTTCAGGCCTTCCTGCAGTTGGGTGGTGACCTGCCGGAATTGGCGGGTGATCTGCTCTGCCTCATCGACGGCAAACTCAATGTCCGAGGAGGACTCGCGCACCCGCACAATCAGCTCAATGATCTCCTGGGCCAGGGCGTGGAAGGCCGTAAATTGATCCATCTCCAGCTTGTCGAACTCTTGGCCGGAAGAATGCCCTCGCCTGCTGTGTCCGGCTCCCTCGCCATTGCGACCGAAGCCCACCGTTACCGTGCCGCCATAGGCTGAGCCGCTGCGGCTGGAGAACAGCGCCGCTTCCAGCAACGAGCGGTCGTACTGATCCCGCATGCGCTGGCCCAGCTCCCCTAGCTGTTGCACCCGGCCCAATAGGCCATCCAGAAACTGGCGCAGGCGAGTTTGGTTTTGCTCCATGCTGTTGCGGATGACCACCAGCTCTCCCACCAGGTTGTTGATGGAGTCGAGGTGGCGCACCTCCACCCGCATCACAGGGTTGCTGAGAGCAGATCGCCGTGGGGTCGGTGGGGTTGGGGTAGCCGGTGCCGTGGGGGCGGCTGTTGCCGGAGCGGGAGTTGCCGGGGCAGTGGCAACAGCGGGCGGAGAAGGCGCCGGCGCTGCTGCAGAGGCCTGGGGGGCGACCTCGAGATCGCCTAGGAGGGATTCCAGTTGGGCTGCGAAATCATCGGCGACCTCGCTGCTCACGGCTGCAGGGGATCCCACAATAGGAGCGATGAACTCTTCCAGCTCAGGAGGCACCGCTGGTTCGGCGGCATCGAAAAGGGCGGCCAAATCGTCCAAACTTGGGGTAGGAGAGACTTCCGGCGCTTCTTCCTCCGAGAGCTGGGTCTCGCTGCCAAGAACAGTCGCGCTCGGGGCAGCCAAGAGCTCATCCTCTGTGAACAGGCTTTCCAGTTGGCTTGCCAGATCCTCTTCTGCCGGCTGGGAAGCTCCGCCTTGCTCTGCAGCAGCTACAAGTGGTTCTGGCTCAGGCAGAGTCACTCCCTCCAGATTGCTCCCTTGCAAAGCCTCTGCCTCGCCCAGGAAGGTGGCAAGATCTGAGGGGATCCCTTCCTGGGCGGCCTCCCTTTCTGCAAAGAACCGGCTCAGCTCATCCAAATCCACCTCGCCATCCATGGCCGAGAGGGATCCGCCGGCTTCTAAGCTCAGGGCTTCGGTTTCGGTCTCCTCGGCAAATAGAGCATTGAGGCGGTCGAAGGAAAACTCTGGCGAGGGGGCAGTGCCCGCCAAATCGGTAGGCTGTGTTTCCCCAGAGAGCTCTTCTTCCTGGGCCGGGAACACCTCCTCCAACCAAGCCCCCTCCTGGGCGTCTGATGCTGCTGCCGGAGTCTCGCCGGCGAAGAGATCGCCTAGGCCCAGCTCGGCCTCGAAGTCTGGGGTTGCCGCTGCCATTGGCTCGCCAGCAGCAGCAAATTCCTCCAACGTCGGCAAGGATTCCTCGGCAAAGAGGTCTTCCAGTCGCTCAACCGCAGCCGGGCCAGAATCCGCAACATCAAAAGAGGGCTCAAAAGCAACATCAAAAAATCCAGAAGGTTCGCTTTCTTCCGGCATCGACCAGGCTTGATCGGCTGCAGGGGTGGAGAAAAGGCTCTCCCAGCTATCTTCGGCAGCCTCATCCGCAGCAGAGTCGGCCAACTCTGGGGATCCCATCTCCCCAGAATCCCAGTCTGCCGGGGTGGAAAAATCCTCCAGCCGAATATCGGCGGGGAATTCAGCCCAGAGATCCCCATCCCCGATGGCCTGCTGAAGGGGTGGGGACGGCTCAGCCGCCCAAAGATCCGCCACCGAATCCCCATCGGAAATGGCCCCAACGTCAGGGAGCTCGGGCATTTCCTGCAGGGGAACATTCTCTACGGAGAGTTCCTCGAGCTCAAACAACGCCTCCACTCCGGCACTTGCGGCTTCCTCTGGGGCAAAGTCAAACACCTCCTCTGCGATTTCTGCAGCAGCTTGGGCCGGCACTTCCTGTTGTGCAACCGTCCAGACGGCCTGGCTCGCTTCCTCAGCCCCTGTCAGCTCGGCAGGCTCTGCTGCCGCTTCACCCACCACTTCGGCAAACAGATCCGCCAGATCGGCCTCGACTCCCTCCTCCTCCAAGCTTGGGCTCGGTTCCGCAAAGGTCTGCAAGAAAGGCTCAGGAGAAGGGGGGATCAGCTCCGGCGGGAACTCCTCGATATCGGATAGCGCTTCTGCGTTGGCAAACAGCTCGTCAAAGGCCGAAGCGGCTTCTTCCTCCAGATCCAAGGGGGTGGCATGGAAGTCTTCCGCAACAGAGGCCAAGTTGGATCCCAGCCCATCCTCTTCTGGGTTTTCTGCCGGCACGGCGGCTGCTTCCCGGTCTTCCTCCCAGGCCGCTGCGGCCTCCGGCCAACTCAGATCTAGGCTCTCCTCTTGTGCAGGAGCGAGCAGGTTCTCTGAATCCAAAGCCGTGTCCATTTCCCAGAGGGATGCCGGCTGTTCCACCACTTGATCCCAGCTCGCTTCTGCGCTCTCCTGCTCCTGCAAGGATGTCTCGGCTTCTGGCATGGGCTCAGCTTCCCAGCTCCGATGGGGGGCAGCACTTGCTTCGGCAGGGATCCAAGCAGCCGCAGACCAATCCTCTGGGGCATCTTCAGGTTGGGGAAACAGCGGCTCTGCCTCAGACTCCCCAGCAAGGCCAAGCTCGAAGAGCTTCGAGACCTCTGGCTCTTCGGGGGCTGCCGGCACAGGGCGGAAGGCCAGCAACTCTGCCGAGGGCTGGATGGTGTTTGCCGCTCCGCTGGCCAGAGCTTGGTGAGCTTGCTTCAGATCTCGCAGCACCGGCAGGGCCAGTTGTCGCAAGTCCTGGCCGGGATCCGCCAAAATCTCGACGATCAAGCGGGCTAAGTCTGTCCAGCCTCCCAGATCCAGAGCTGAGGACTGTCCCAAATCCTGCAAAGATTGCGCCAAAGCTTGCAGGGCCGGTCGGGTAGCTGGGTCGTCGGGACGTTTGAACAACTCCAGCATCTGGCGCAACAGAGCTGGGATCTGCTGATGCACCAGCACCTCCCAAGGATCCGGTGGGGCAGGGGGGGCGGCAGGGCGAGCCAGTTGTTGCAGTTCTGGAGAAGGGGCAACTTGTTCCGGCTGGCCGGCCAAAATGAGCTGCTGTCCCTGCTTCAAATCCCGCAGGGCGACCAAAGCCAACGTTCGCAGATCGGCGTCGGGGTTGCCCAGGGCTTGCCCGAAAGTTTCTGTCAACTGCTGCCAGCCCGCCAGATGATGAACTTGTCCGATCTCTTTGAGGACGGCGTTGGCCGCCACTAGCTGATCGCGAACGCCTGGCTGCTCCCCTCGCTTGAACAGCTCCAGCATCTGGCGCAACTGCTGCGGCACCACCTCTGCCATGTCCTGCTGCAGGGTACGGGCTGCCGGTGGCGAGACGGGAGCTGAGACAGGGCCCTCGCCCAGAAGATTTTGAATGTGCCTTTCGGTCTCTTGAAAAACCGGCTCCAATTCCGCCAGCGTGGTGTTGCCAACTTCTTCGGTGAGGCCGCGGGGGCTCTGTAGCTCCTCCAACAACATCGCAAGCCCATCAAAGGCCTGCAAGAGCAAAGTTTCCAGGTGCTGATCGACAGGCACTCCGCCGGGACGAGAGCGAAAGATGTTGAAAAAATCCTCCATGCGGTGGGCCGTCCGTTGGATGCTGGTGAGGCCCAGCATGGCGGCTCCCCCCTTGATGGAGTGAGCAGCCCGGAACAGCTCGTTGATCAGCTCAGGATCGCTCATGCTGTCGCGCAGGCTGAGGAGCCCTTGCTCGATCGTTGCCAAGTGGTCGCGGGCTTCTTCAATGAAATAACTGAGGATCCGCTTCTGTGCTTCTTCGTTCATGGCAGGAGGCCCTTCCTACAGCCCACAAGTATGCATCAGTGATAACAGACCGACCAGGCTGAGCAAAGCGTTTGGCCAATGTTGCAAAGGGGGATCCCAGTGCCGTGGAAGAGCGGGGACTTCTCGTCCCTGGGATCCTTAGTCCCTAGAATGCCCTCAAAAAAGCAGATTTGCTCATTCATCCCCCACCCGGAAGCGACCGACGGAAGCCTGCAGCTCACGGGCAATGCTCACCAACTGTTGCAGCGAAGTCGCCACCTTCTGCGCCTCCTTGGAAGTCTCGTTGGCGGTCAACTCCACCGATTGCATCAACTGCGCCACCGAGCGAGAGGTTTCCGTCTGTTGCACAGTGGCCTGAGAAATCGCCCGCACCAATCCGTCGATCTGGTGGCTGATCTCGATGATCTCGTCCAGGCTGTTCTTAGCCTGCTCGGCCCGCCGTGTCCCCTCGATCACCAGTTGGGTGCCCTCTTCCATGGCCGTCATCACGTTGCCGGTTTCCGATTGGATCTGCAACACAATCTGCTCGATTTCCTTCGAGGCCTTGGCGGCTCGGTCGGCCAGTTGTCGCACCTCATCGGCCACGATGGCAAAGCCCCGTCCCGATTCCCCGGCTCGGGCGGCCTCAATACTGGCGTTCAAGGCGAGCAGGTTGGTGCGCGAGGCAATTTGTGAAATCAAGGCCACGATCTTAGAGATTTCCTGCGAGGACTCCGCCAAGCGCTTCACCTTGCGGGTGGTTTCCGCCACCGTTTCCCGGATCTCCAGGATGCCGCTGACCGTCCGATCCACCGCTTCTCCACCGCGAGAAGCTGCTTCTGTGGCTTGGGCGGTCACGTTGGCCGCCTCGCGGGCGTTGCTGGCCACCTCTTGAATGGACTCCGTCATCTCCTGAATGGAGTTGAGGGAGTTGGAAATCTCCTCCGCCTGGCGCAAGGCATCGGCGGAGAGGCTGCGGGCAAAGTCCTCATTCTGCAAGGCGGCATCGTTCACGGCGGCGGCGGCCCGCTTCACCTGGCTGACAATGTCTCGCAGACTGCGAATGGTCAGGTTGAAGGAGTCGGCCACCGCCCCCAGCACATCGGCAGTCACCTCTGCCCGCACGGTTAGATCCCCACGGGCAGCCCCTTCCACGTCGTCCAACAGGCGAATCACCTGGCGCTGGAGGTCTTCCTTAGCTTGCCCCTGCTCGGCAGCCCGCTGGTTCAGTTCTGTGAAGGTGGCCTCAATGGCAGCCGCCATCTGGTTGAAGCTGTCGGCCAAGCGCCCCAGCTCATCAGGGGCATTGACTGTGGCTCGTACTGAGTAATTCCCCTGGGCCAAGGCGGCAAAGTGGCCAGCCAGCTCTTGGGCGGCGGAGCGAAGGTGTTTGGCACTACTGGCCCCAAGTACAACCCCGGCTACCGTGCCGACCACCCCACCTCCGATGACGCCGGCCATCAAGCGAGCTCCCCCATTGGCCGGGATCCCCAGGCCAATCGCCAGCCCGGCAGCCAAACTCACCGCTCCTTGGATCAGCGCCGTGGCCAATTGCCGATCGGCAAGCGGGCGGTTGGCGAGCCCGGCAGATGTTCTTGTCCCTGCTTCGCCTGCACCAGGAAGGGGAATCGAGGCAGTGGGCAGGCCTTGAGGCTGCAAAACTTGGGCTGCTCCGCCGGCCATCTCTGCCGCCATCCCGGCCATCCCCTCGGTCGCCCCCTCATCTGGGTAGAAGACCGGCTCGCCGCCCTCCATGCCGGCCAGTTCGCGATCCAGGCTGTCCAGCTCGTCAAGATCGAAAAGGGCAGAGCCGGGACTGGCTGTGTCTTCATCGGGGGCAGGGATCGGCTCGCTCATGGGCGCGGCCAATTCCGTCGGCAGGCCCTCATCCAGGGATCCCCCTCCCTCCTCCTCAAAGCCGGGTAGGGACAAGCCCATCTCTTCGGGAAAATCTGCATCGCCGGCCAACTGCGTAATGGAGTCGGAGTCGCCTTCCAGGGCTTGCAAGTGCTCTCGGTCGAACTCGTTCAGGAAGGCAAAGTCATCCTCGACCACCGGATCGGTGTGAGGCCTGCTCTCTTGCGCACTTACCCGCCCCGAAATGGCCGGCGGCGTCACCCGCGGATGGGTTGGCAGCTGGTAAGATGGGAACAACGGCTCGGCCTCCGGCATCTGCAGCCCGGTCTCAAAGGGATCCTCGAATCCGCCTTCCTCAGCCAAAACATCCCCAGCGGCGGCAAAGGGGTCGCCTGCCATTGAGAAGGGATCCACTTCCTCTTCCCTGCTCTCCTCAAACTGCAGGAAGGGATCGGCGGCGGGGGACTCATCCGCCAACCCCTCTTGCGAGCGAAGCTCGTCCACTGCTTCTGAGGAGTCGGGCATGTCCGCCAGCTCCGGTGCCATTTGCAGCAGCTCCTCCAGCCCCTTGCGGGCCGACTCCAGCTCGTCGGGATCACTGGCCGTCTGTAGGATGGTGCTGTAGGTGTGGCGAGCTTCCAGCAACAGCCCGGCTTGCCTTTGGGCCGAAGCCAGCAGCAACTTGACGGCGGTATCCTGTGGCTGAGCAGCGGCCACTTGGTTCAACAACCGTACTGCCTGAACGTAGTCTCCCTGCCAAAAGGCGACCATTGCCTCGGTGAAGTCTCTCTGAGTGTTCGCGCTCGAAACCATGGATCCTCCCTTCCCTGCTTGGTTAGCTCTGTTCACGCTTCAACGCAGATGCCAACGGAACGCCCCCCAACACCAACACCTTCATCTCAGATACTATGTATGTAGGCTATTTCTCCCTCTGCCCATAGCGAGTACAAGAACACGTTTTTGCCGCCATCTCCCGATATAGCTGTCAAGGCAACCCCACCTTCACCAGGCTTGGCGCGCACTTTGGACAAGACCGGCTTTCCCCATTGTGAAGGAAGCCAGCCTGGATCTTTGATAGGAACTATACACTCTCTTTTTGCCAAGTTCACAGAGGACTGCCTGTTAACTCCAACGATTGGATCTGAGGATGGCCGACTGATCCAGCAATGGCAGGCGGGATCCCGTCTCGGGCACCACCCATTCCCCTCGCAAGAAGGGAGCCATCGACTCAGGAGCCACGAGAACAGGCCGCACCGATTCCGTCTTCAGCCACTCCATGCCCACAATTGAATCCACGGCCAGGCCCATCAGCAAATCCTGTTGATCCATCACGGCCACCACAGGGAGCTCGGCGCGGTCGAGGTTGAGGGGCGGGCTGATCCCCAAAAATTGCCCCAGATCCGCAACCCAAATGATTTCGCCCCGCAAGTTCAGAGTGCCCAGCAGAACTGGCGCGACATTCGGCATGGGGGTAATTTTCTCGGGGCCGATGCTTATCACCTCCACAACCGCTACCGCCGGCAGCGCAAATTCTTCTCCGGTGGCGACCTTGAATTTCAGGAATAGCTCACCTTCGGGAGCCTCCATTTCCTGCAATTCTTGGGTCTCATCCCCCATCAACAGATCCAGATCCCCCAGCATGATGCTCCCCCGTATCGATGGTCTTGTGGAGGGGTGGCCGCCCCTCCCTTGCCCAGGGCCTAGAGCCCTTCTGGGCTCTGCCAGCAGGCATAGAAGCGGGATGGGCGGTTCCTAGCCTCTCAGTAATTGCTTAATCGTACCCACCAGTTCCTGCGGCTGGAAAGGCTTGGCAATGTAGGCATCTGCTCCCTGGCGGATCCCCCAGTAGCGGTCGAATTCTTCGCCCTTGGAGGAACACATGACGATCGGGGTTTTTTGGGTGAGCGGATCGGCCTTGAGGAGACGGCACACCTCGTAGCCATTCATCCGCGGCATAACGATGTCGAGCACAATCAGATCGGGCTTGCTTTGCTTCACCGCCTCTACGGCTTCCACCCCATCTCCCACCGTCATCACCTCAAAGCCATTCTCCTGCAGCAACTTGCCGATCATCTCTCGCTGCGATTGACTGTCTTCCACCACCAAAACGCGACTCATTTTTGGCCGGTCTCCTTGATCTCCCGCAACTGCTGTTTGATGGTAGCCAATAGCTCTTGAGGCTTGAAGGGCTTGGTTACATAGGCATCCGCTCGATTGCGCTTGGCCCACTCGATATCAAAGGCTTGATCTTTGGTGGAACACACGACGATACGGATGTGCTTGGTGCTTTCATCTCCCTTCACTTCCCGGCACACTTCGTAGCCGTTCATGCGGGGCATGACGATGTCCAGCACCACCACGTCAGGCTTCTGCTGACGAATGATGTCCATCGCCTCCACACCGTCCATGGCTGTGGAGACTTCCAACCCGCTCTCGGAGAGCAAACTGGAAATGGTCTCCAGATAGGTACGGTTGTCATCCACCACCAGCACTTTGCTCATGGTCATCTCGCTCCTGTTGTGTTTCGCGGGTCTGGTTGACCCTAGGGGCCACCTCAACCGAGATTTTGTCTTTCGACGCTTTTGGCCACACCTGGCCTTGTGGCCGTGGCTAATCCTATTTTTCGGCGTGGTTACTCCTCTGTCCAGTATTCCGCCTGCTCAGCCTTGTTCTCGATTTGGATTGATTGGGACTTGGCTACCCCGTGCCTATTCGCCGCCGCCCCGCTTGGGAGGTGGGCCCACATAAGATTCGACGACGGTCAACAACTCCTTCTCGGAGAAGGGCTTGCTGAGAAACTCGTTGGCCCCGGCCATGCGCGCCTTGATCCGGTCGGTGAAGCCGTCCTTGCCGGTGAGCATGATCATGGGGGTTTCGCGGAACTGGCTGGATTTGCGCAACATGGCGCACAGCTCGTACCCATCCAGCTTGGGCATGGCCACATCGCAGAGGATCATGTCGGGATTGAGGAGAAACACCTGTCCTAGGGCTTTGAGGGGGTTGCCGATGGTGGTGACCTGGTAGCCCTCGTTTTGCAGGATGAACTCCACGGTTTTTTGGATGGCCATGGAGTCGTCGATACAAAGGATGTGGCTGGGCTTGTCGCCGGCTTTGAGGGGACGGCTGTGCTGGGGCTCGGCAATCAGGACGGGCTCGGAGAGGTGAATCGCCCCTTGGCGAACATAGGGATAGATGGCCTTGGCCACTGCCAGGGTATCTCGGCCCAGGTAGCGACCCATCTGGCGAATGCTGGTTTTGCCGTCGGACCACTCGCTCAGGGCTTTGAAGACGGGGGCGGGCAGGGTTTGCTGGAGGGGGAGGGGGTTGACGATGGTGGGGGCTTGGTTGGGAGCCTGGATATAGGGATGTAGCTTTTTCCACTCCTGCACCTGGGTGACCATCTCGGTGAGCAGGGGGGTGACGGGGAAGGTGGTCAACTGGGGGGCCAAGGGGGATCCAGCCTCGAAAATGAAGGAGCCCTGGTGGAGGCTGAGCAGGTCGAAGAGGACTTCCCGCACCATGCCCAGCAGGATCTGCTTGCCTTGGCTGGGGTTGAGCTTGTGGTTTTCCAGCAAAGACCAGAGGCGGTTGTACTCGGGGGCATTGACCGCAGCTTTGGGAGGGATCTGAATTTCGTCTAGGGCGGCTTCCAGCTTGAGGCGGCGCAGGTAGTCTTTGAGGCGGGTGATGTTGCCTTCGCTTTCGGAGGCGTAGATGATTCGCCCATTTAGGAAAAAGACGAACCAGTAGGCGGAGCGGCTGGCCTCTACGAAAAGTTCACCGGTGCGCTGGCCCAACTCGATCAGTTGAAGGATGCTGCGGATATCGATCTCTTGTAATCTTCCCTGCATGGGATCCCTGCCTGGAGTCAGCAAGATACGACCATTATGACGCTAGTCTCTAATGGCTGCCGCCCTGCTTGTAGGACTATTTTGGAAACGGAGTTAAAGTTTTAAAAAGTTGGGGTTAAGCTTAGAGCCGAGTGCCTGCATTCCGAGTATCCTCTAGAGCCTGGTTCCTGCAAGACGTATGCTGCCGCAATTCACTGCCTGGGTGCTGGGTCCGCTATTGGCGATCTACACCGTCCTGTTTGTGCTGCGCATTTTCCTGTCTTGGTATCCGCAACTGGATACTTCCCGGCTGCCCTACTCCCTGGTGGTCGGCCTGACGGAGTTTCTGTTGCGCCCGACGCGCCGCCTGATCCCGCCGCTGGGGGGGGTGGACATGGCGCCTGTGGTGTGGGTGGGCCTGGTAACCCTGTTGCGGGAGCTGTTGCTGGGGCAGCAGGGGCTGCTGACGATGGCTCTGCACTAGGGCGTTTCCCTGGATCTGCTCAGCGACTTTGCAAGAGAGGGATCCGCTCGTCGGCCCCTTCCCGGATCTCCTCCTGTCTCTGTTGCAGTTGCCGGATCAGCTCCGGCACCACCTGGTAGAGATCCCCGACGATGCCGTAGTGGGCAAATTTGAAGATGGGGGCGGCGCTGTCTTTGTTGATGGCGATGATGGTCTGGGACTTGTCCATGCCGACGCGGTGTTGGATGGCGCCGGAAATGCCGCAGGCGATGTAGAGCTGGGGGCGAACGGTTTTGCCGGTTTGCCCCACCTGGTGGGCATAGGGGATCCAGCCGGCATCCACAGCCTTGCGGGAAGAACCGACGGCGCTGTTGGGGAAACAGGCGGCCAGCGCTCTCATCAGCTCGAAGCCTTCTGGGGATCCCAGCCCGTAGCCGCCGGAAACGATCACTTTGGCCCGCGTCAGATCTACGGCCTGGGAGAGGTTGCGCACCGTTTCCACAATGTGCAGCTTGAGATCCTCCGGCTCCAAGTTGACCGGCACCGGGATCACTTCCCCTTGGCGGGAGCCGTCCCACGGCAAGGGCAGCATCACGCCGGGGCGCACGGTGGCCATTTGCGGGTTTTTCCAGGGGCCGAGGATGCGGGCCTTGAGGGACTCGCCAAAGCTGGGCCGAATGGCGTACAGGCATTCGGGGAAGAGGCCGGACTTGCTGGGATCCCGGCTGTTGCTATACTCGAAGGGGCCGATGTCGAGCTCGGTGCAGTCGGCGGTCAGGCCGGTTTCCAGGTGGGCGGCCAGACGGGGGGCTAGGTCCCGACCGGTGGTGGTGGATCCCAGCAGGATGGTGTGGGGTGGCTGGGGCCAGCTTTTGAGCAAGTCCAGGATAACGCGGCGGTAGGGCAGGGTGCGGTATTCGGCCAACTCGGGGTGGTCGGCGATGAAGACCTGATCCGCCCCGTGGCCGATCAGGATCGGGGGCAGGTGAGCGATGTTGTGGCCGAGGACGAGGGCACTCAGGGTAGCTTCCAGCTTGTCGGCCAGCCGTCGCCCCGCTCCCAACAGCTCCAGGCCGATGGGCTGCAACTCACCCTTGACCTGCTCGGCGAAGACCACTATCCGCTTATGATCCATAGAACCGTGACTCCTGAATTGAGATTGGGTCGAGGGCAATCTCATCTGTTGCGACGAGGTGAAGCAAAGTTTCTCCGGGTCAACTTTGTCAGCTTTTCACCGCCTAAAACCGAAAGCTTTCGCCAGCCACTCTGGGGCCGATAGGAGAGGGGACTTGGCCAACAGGACTAGGAAGTTGCAGCGCAGCGGAAGAGGTCAACGGCCTGCGTCAGTTGGCTGATCAGTTGAGGAACGGGCTGCCCTTGAAAGACCTGACAGTTGCCGCCGATTTCCCCTACTTTTTCGGTGGCGGCCACGATGGTCGGGGATCCCTGGAGGCCGCAGCGCTTTGGATCGGCCCCCACATCGTCCAGGTTGAGAATCTGGATGGCCTCGGCCCGTGCCGCCTCATCCCGCATCAACCGCTGCACCCGCTGCACGCCGCGTAGGGTGGGATAGGCCAGACGCCGCGCCGAATTGGCCACCGTAATTAAAACCGGCAGCGGCACCGTCACCGTCTGGGATCCCCCTTCGATGGCCCGCCGCGCCACCAGGATCCCATCGCGGATCTCAAAGGCCTCGCAATAGGTAACCTGAGGGATCCCCAGCCGCTCGGCCAACTGGGGCCCCACCTGGGCCGTGTCGCCGTCGGTGGTCTGCAGCCCGCAGAAGATGACATCGGGCCGGCCCGCATAGCGAACCGTGTGGGCCAGGGTGTAGGCAGTGGCCAAGGTATCCGAAGCGGCCAGGCGGCGGTCGGTCATCAAAATGCCCCGATCCACGCCGTGGGCAATGGCCTCGTAGAGCACCTCGATGGCCGGCGGTGGCCCCATCGTGATCGCTGTCACCCTCGCCCCATGTTGCCGTTTGGTTTGCAGGGCCGCTTCCAGCGCATAGCGATCGAAGGGGTTCAGCATCCGCTTGGCCTTGGCCCGGTCGATCGTGCCGTCGCTGTTGATGCCGGCTTTGGCATTTTGATCGGGAACTTGCTTAATTAGGACAAAAGTTTCCAAGGATATCAGCTCCCTAGCGATCCCCTCCAGACTAAGAGGGATCCCTAGGCAGCAGAAACTTATTCAGCTTTTTTTCGGGATCGGAAACGGTGAGCACTCTGATGAGCACTCTTCAGTCGCCTTTCTCAGCACATCAGTTGCTCAAGTTTAAGTAACTTTAAACAAAGTTTGAGATATTCCCTTGCTGCTGCGCCTCGCTTGCCATCTCTAACCCAGCAATGCAAACGCGATTAAAACCTACCTCTCTCCCAAGAGAAGTCTGGGATCCCTGCTGTGAAAAGCTTGAAGAATATCTTGCTGAAATGACTGAGCCAATGAGCTGGGCTCCTCACCTGCCATCGGGAAAAGCCGTCTGGCCGGCAAGAAGCGTTCACTGTCTCTGCAAGTCAACAGACAGCGCTTCAAAGTTGTTGTGTGATTCTCCAGATCAGGCGATCATTCGCTCAGATTTGGGGGGAAGCAAGCTGTTGTCAAATACTTTCTCCAGAGGCGGCTTGGCAGAGAGGCCAAAGCCATCCACCACCTGAGCAATCGCGGTTTCCATCCGGGCAGGCACCACGTCCCCCAAGCCAATTTCCCGCACCTCCTCGGTAACAAACAGACGCGGCATAGCTAGGGTGAGACGCAGTTTCTCAATGGCAGTGTCCAGCACCTGCCCTTCGGCTTTGGCTTTGTCCAAAAACGCCAACATATTGCCGTCGGGGTCGCGGATGGTGTCTTGCCAGCCCTTGACGTAGGCCCTCAAGAAAGCTTTGAGTTGCTCCGGCTTCTCGCGCAGCAGTTGCACACGGGTGATGACGGCATTACCGTACAGCTCAAGGCCATAGTCGTTGTAGAGAAAAGGCGTGATGTCGTTCAAGCTAACGCCACCCCGCACCAAATTGGGCATGGCCGAGGTCATAAAGCCGCTAATTGCGTCCACCCGGCCTTGGATCAGGAAGGGCTCGCGTAACTGTGGCTCCATGGTTAGCCACTCTACTGAAGCCGGATCGATGCCGACTTGCTTGGCAAACACCGGCCAGAGCCGACGCGGCGCATCTCCTGCGGGCGCCCCCAGCTTCTTGCCCGCCAGTTGGGCCGGCTCTGTAATGCCTCTGCCTTTCAGGGTATAGATGCCGAAGGGAGAGCGGTTGAAGTGAACAAAGATCGCCACCAAGGGCACATCCGGGTTTTTGGCGTTGAACTCGATCATGGAGTAGGGATCCCCTTCCCCCAGGTCGTACTGGCCAGCAGCAATCTTAGTGATGGAATCGGCAGAGCCAAAGCCGCGCTCGTAGGTTACTTCTAGCCCCTCTTCAGCAAAGTAGCCCTTCAAGATCGCAGTTCCAAGGGGGGTATCCATCGAGGAAGGCAACCAAGAAAGGGTGAACTTCAGGGGTGTCAGGCCCTGGGAAACCAGAAGCGGCCCGCGGCTCTGAGCCTTGGCCTTTAGCCCGCCAACGGCCACCAGAGAGGCAGCCGCAGCAGCAGATTGCAGGAATTGGCGACGCGACGATTTCGAGATGGACATATTCCGTATGCTCCGCAGCACCTGGCTCAGTAGGGATCCGCAAGGGGAAAGGTGGCCAAGAATGAGGCGACGACCCCAGAAGGTCAGCTTAGCAAGACAGAGTCAAACTTCTGTATTCGAGAATACCTTTACTGCTGAGGAAAGCCCCTTTCCGCAAAAGTGGGAACTTGGTCTATCCTTTTCCGGTTCAGGCCGAGAGAAAGGAAAAGCAGGCACAAAAAAGGCAGGGTTGACTTGTCCCTGCCGAGAAGTTCGAGAGCTGAGAGCACGCTCTCCTTGTCGCAATCGCCGCATCAAGGCGCGGTTCCGTTTGTCCAGTTGGCGCTTACGTGCCGATCCCCCGCGACCGCGACGGTTTCTGCCCTGATGGCGGGGAGATTCATGAGATTTCAACAGCATGGGATCCCCTTGCTCAATTAAACAGACCTGGCCGATTTTAGACGAAACCTCAGACGTTGACAGTAGGGAAAACCGCCTGCTGGAGAACTTCGCCCTGGGACAGCCAGTCTTTGAGGCGATGGGTGGCTCGGCAGTCATCCTCGTTGTAGATAAGCGAGTGCTCCAAATAGCGGCGCTCCCGCGTTTCCAGCCATTGGCTATACCAATAAATAGACTGGGCGCCATTGGCATCGGGCAGCCGCCACTCGAAACCCAACCAGCGGGCGATGTTCTTTAGGGAATAGCTCTCAATCGGCAGCACCACCGAGCGCTGTACCCAGGCGTGCAAATCCACAAAGCGCTGCAACAATTGCCTCACCTGACGGGGATCCGTGCGGTATTGCTCCCCCAGTCGTCGGCAGGTCTGCACCTCAAAGCCGTGAAAATGGTAGATAGGGGCGTCGGGATAGCGTTGTGCCAGTTGCAGAAACTGCTCCCAAGCTTGCCCTTCTTCCCGCGGGTCGGCAGCCAGGCAACCGTGGTAGTTCGCAACCTTTGTCCCCTCGGCTTGCTCTACCACCAGCAAGCCCAGCAGGTAGGCGACGTTGTGGCGGGGATCCGCCTCGATATCGAAGTACAGCTCTACGGGTGTTGTAGGCAACGGGGGAGACTGAATCCAGAGGGGCCGGCGGCTGAGGGTGGCACGGGCTTGTAGCTGCAGTTGTAGGGCCACGCCGGCTCCCAGCTTGGGGATGGCTTGCAGCATTTCTAACTGGGCGTTGGCCAAAGCCTCAATCGAGTCGATCCCTGCCTCTTGCAAAAGGGGATAGCGGGATCCGGTTACGCCCGGCAGCAAAGTGAGGGGCTGGGCAACGGCGTTCAATTGCCGACAGTGCTCCCGCCAGTGGCAAAGATGACAGCGGCTGCGGGCCATAAACACCTGCGGCGGCTCTGGTTGGTTGAGAGTGCCCAGATACTCTTGCAGCAGGCGGCGCACCTGGACGCGGCGTCGGCTTAGGTGGACAGGGTGCCACTTCCCATCTTTTAGAATCAAAAAGCCACGTTTGGGCACCTGCCCCTGCAGGGATCCCAGCAATTCTGCCTGCAGCGCCAGCAACAATTCGTACTCCGGTTTGGGGCGCTTGCCAATGCGAATGTGTACCGGCCAATAGGAAGGTTGGACGGCGTGCCGCCTCCTGCCAACGAGAGCGGGATCCCGAATGAGAAGATCCAGTGAGCTGCTCACCCAGACGGAGCGGAACTCTGGCCCAAACTCCCATGGTGTCTTGCCGACGCCGCCCCAGTCCTCTGCAGCCTGGTCAGGATCTGGCTCAAGTGAGGCGCCAACATCAGGCTCCAAACCTGCCAGCTCCTCAGTGCTGCTCGAATCCAGTTGCCAGAACAGCTCTGCCAGGATCTGGCCGCCGTAGATCCGCTCCGCTCCTGCCGCCATAGCCGCCAAGAGGGCCCCGTTGCCCGGCGTCACCTGTTCGCCGGGAAATCGTTCCAGCACGGCAGCTTGCAAAGCTTGGCGATCCCGACGCCATTGCTCCAGCAGGTTTTCCGGCGGCAGCTTGGCTTCTTGAGGCCCAAACCGATCTAAGTAGGGCAGGCGCCGGCAGCGAAAAAAAGCCAGCAACTCCTCTGCGTCAACAGAACCCTGCTGTGCTGCTGCAACGCGGAACTCCAAGGGCGGACGACCTCAAGCTCTGCTGCCATTGTGGCACGCCTTTTGGGGATCCCTTAGGACTTGCGATCCTGGGCCGGCAAAAGGTGAGAGATAACCTAGACTGCCGCTGACAGCAGGGATCCCCGACAAGACCTGTGGCTCAACTGACGTATGCTGGAGAAGAAAGATTTCTTTACACCCGCAGATGGAGCCGACCATAACCGCTCTTTCGATGGCCCCGGCCCTGCCCCAGACCCAGCCGGCAGCAGTGGAAATGCAGGGGGTGTGGAAGCGCTTTGGGCAGCAGGTGGCCGTGCAGGACCTGAGCCTGCGGATCCCGCAGGGGGAGGTGTTTGCCCTGCTGGGGCCCAACGGCGCCGGCAAATCCACCACCATCCGCATGCTCACCAGCCTCACCCGCCCCAGCCAGGGATCCATCCGGGTGGGAGGGTATGACGTGGTGCGGGATCCCTTGGCGGTGCGGCGGCAGATTGGGGTGGTGTTGCAGCCCATCACCCTGGAGGCAGAGCTGACGGTTTGGGAAAATCTGGAGTTCCATGGGCGCATGCACCACATCCCCAACCCGGATCGGCAGCGGCGCATCGACGAGTGGCTGGAGTACGTGAAGCTGGCCGACCGCCGGCAGGACAAGGTGAAGACCCTCTCCGGCGGCATGAAGCGGCGCTTGCAAGTGGCCAGGGCGCTGTTGCACCGGCCGCAAATTTTGTTTTTGGACGAGCCGACCGTTGGGTTGGATCCCCAGGCGCGGCGGCTGTTGTGGGAGATCCTGCGGGATCTGAATCGGCAGGGGATGACCTTGCTGATTACTACCCACTACATGGAAGAGGCCGAGGAGCTGTGCGACCGCATCGGCATCATGGACGGCGGGAAGTTGATCGAGTTGGGCAGCACCGACCAGTTGCGGGCCAAGTACGGAGAAGCCCTGCTGGTCTGTTCCCGCCCTGGCCAGGAGGTGAGCTACACCTTTTTCCCCAGCCTGGCGGAAGCCCAGCGGCAGTTGGAAGCCGAACCCGACAAGACCGGCCTGATGGTGCGCCCTGCCAACTTAGAAGACATTTTTGTGCGTCTGACAGGCCGTCGCCTCGATTAGCGCGCTCTCTCCCTTTGAAAGAGGGAGGTTACGGTTTTTCCTCTCCCCATCCCTCTTTGGGAGTGGGAGGCTCGAACTTGTAGCCAACGCCGCGCACGGTGCGGATCAGTTCCGGTTGGCTGGTATCGGTTTCCAGCTTCTTGCGAATTTGGCCGATGTGGACATCGACCACCCGTTCATCTCCCTCGTGGTTAAAATCCCACACCTCTTGAATCAGCTCAGACCGTCGCCAGACCCGCCCTGGGTGTCGGGCCATGGTGTAGAGCAAGTCAAACTCCAAAGCTGTTAGGTTAATTGGGCGCCGGTCACGGGTGACTTCTCGGGTTTCCGGGTCGATTACCAAAGAGGCAAAGGTCAAGACCGGTGCGCCGGCCATTCCGGTCTTCGTTCGTTGTCGCCGTAGGATGGCCTGCACCCGTGCCAGGAGCTCCGGCAGGCTGAAGGGCTTGGTCAGGTAGTCATCTGCCCCCAACTGAAATCCTTGCAGCTTGTCGGCAGGATTCACTCGGCTGGTTAACATCAACACATACACGCCGGTCTCTTCTTGCATCTGCTGGCAAAGGTCGTAGCCGCTCACATCCGGCAAGTTCAGATCCAAAATCACCAAGCTCGGCTGAAAAGCGCGCAACTGTTGTAGGCCCTCGGCCCCCGTCATCGCCACCTCCACTGAGTAACCCTGCCGCTGCAAGTACCGCTGCAGCAGAGTGCAAATGCTGGGATCATCATCGATGATGAGGATGCGGGGCATGGCGGCTCGACACTCTCGAAGACAGCAAGAGTCAAGGGTACAGAGTGTTGGTATATCGGGATCCCTTCGGCAGCTCATGGGCGGCGATTGCGCAGATACACCATGCTCCCAGCTTGCCAGCCAAAAAGGGAAAAGAGACGCCCTAACTCGGCAGGAAAGGGCAGCAAACACAAACGACTCACTAACTACTTAAGATTATTTCAGGGTGAATAGGGTCACATGGGGGAGTTTATCCTTGCTGAGGCCGTCTTTCTCTCCTTAACGGGGGTTTATTCAAGGATCTTGGGCATTAGGGTTGCCTAGATGGAAGGGGAAGAGGATCCGTCAGGCAGATCCTTACACCTGGAGTTAACCTAGAAGCCTTAGCACTTTGTTTTCCCATCTCGAAGGTTATGCCTTAGCGTGATATCGTAGCAGTTCATCCTGGAGACCTATGTACAATCCCGATGAAGTTTTCCGCAAAGATGTCCAGTTAGCTCTCTTCACCTGGGGGATCCTGGAGCTGGCTTGTTTTGTCATCATCCCCTTCACCGGAGCCTATGCGTTCTCGCAAGTGGCAGATTGGCTGTGGCCCTCTTTGGTTCTGGGGCCGGTAGGTGCAGTGGTGGTGGCCTTTTGCTCGAAGCTAACGGTAGCTGCCAACAACCTCCGAGATCCGAAACAGAAAAAAGCGCAGCGGCAAATTGCCCAGGTGATTAGTTTTTTCGGCTTCCTGGGCTTGGCCCTGCCTCTAATCTTGGCCGGATGGGTGTTTGGTCGAGAGATTTTGACAACTGACTGGCAAAACAAGTTTACCAATTGAGTGGGGGTAATGGGTAGGGGTTGACATGCTCCCGTCACCGATCCCAGGCGGTACAGTGCCGGCTTCCCAACATCTCTGTTGAGCTTTTCCGGTCATTCCCAAAGATAGATTTCGCTACCGGTCTGGAGTTTCCCCCCGACAGACCGACTGCGCAGAGTGTTTCTCTTTCCCAGTTGTCCTGCAGTACTTCCCAACTCTCCCAATAACACCACATCCGAATAGCAGTGCAGTAAAGCCTTGCAAGACAAGGTTTATTTGTCTAGCTCATCCATCGCTGGCAGCATAGGGAATCGCCAGACGAGGGGAGCCTCTGTATCCCGATGCTCACCTTTCAGCTAGGGCGCGGGACTTAGAGCTCCCCGAGCCCCTCAAAAGTTAAATTGCTCTAGCGCTTAGCATTGTCCATACTGTTGGGGGTGAGGGCCGGTGCGGAGCGCTTGGGTCAGCGGGCGTTGTCCCGCCGGCCCAGCTCGTAGAGGCCACCGCCAACACAGGCAATAAGGCCCCAGGAGACGGCCCAGCTTTTGCCCAACGAGATCTCGGTGAAAGCCACCACCACCGCTGCTGCCAACAGGAAAGGGATGACGCTGAGCAGAGAGGCCAGAGCCCCACTGGGATCCCAGGACAACTGCTTTTCCCAACCCTCCTGCAGGCGGCGGTGCAGCGGCGACAACCCCCAGATCAGCCCCAGACTCCAGAGGGCTGTGGCCGCCCACAACGAAGGGCGGATCGCCTCCAGTCCCCCCAGTTCAACCCCGATAGCCTCCATGGCCAGCTCCCAACCCTGCCTTTCTAGGCTAGCGGGATTGGGCCCAGTCGGTGGCAGTAATGGTGGTGCCGGGAAATTGAATGGGATTGCCCAAGCTCTGGATCTGGGCTTGGAGAGCGGGCAACAACCGCAAGTCCAGCAGCGGCTCCCGCAGGATCTCCGCCGGGATCAGATCCCGCTCCAGGGCAAAGTGGGCCGTATGACCCGCTGCCGTGCCAATGGCCCATTCCACAGGATGCACCCGGTAAGAGGCGCTGGCAATGCGGCTGGTGGCGATGTTCTTGCTGCCAGCTAGAAGATTGTCAATGCGCTGGGGGATCAGGGCCCGCAGCGGGATCTGGTAGGGGTAGCTGGGGGCCTGGGCATCTTGGTTGTGGCTGGGGGGCAGCGAAAAATCGGGCAATAGACAGTCGTGAAAATCGATGGGGTACTGGCCCACCCCCACCGAATCGTAGAAGATGAAGGGACGCCCGCGATTGAGCTGCGATTCCCGCGTGGTGATATCCGACTCGTAGATGGTGAACCCCTCCGGGTAGGCAAGGCTGGGCCGACCGAGGATGCGCCGCGACTCGCGGATGTAGGGGTACTTGGAGAGACCACTGGCAGTTCCCATCGGGCTATTGGGCCCTTTGAGGTAGCGGTAGCGCAGGTAAAAGTCCTTTTGAAAGTCAGGATCCGCCTGCTGCAGGAGAAAATCTGTCCGCCCCGCCACCAACCAGTAGAAGAAGCCTTTAGCATGTTGCTCAGCCCGCCGCAGCGCCTCTACCCGCAAGCCCCCCATCCAGCCGCCGGGATCCAGATGGGCTTGCAGTTGCTCGTGGGTGAGGATGAGGTTGATCTCCGGCCCGGTGATGCGCCAGTCGTTGCCCCAGGTCCAGTTCTGCAGGGATTGATCCCCCACCCGGATGGCCTCTTCCCCAAAGCCAAATACCTGTCCCCGGATGCGGCGGTAGGTGAAGACCAGAGCAAAGTTAAAGCGCGGCTGTTCAAAGCTGTAGTAGGGGCCGTGCAGCGGGTCGTCGTAGAACTCGGGCTTAATGGGCACCTGGGGCACAGCGGAGCGCTCGACAACAAAGGTGTAGGTAAACCCCTGGGTGCAGTAGGGATCCCTGTAGGGCTTGGAGCTGGGCTCCCAGCGGCTTTCCCCATCCGTGCCAAGGCGGTAGGGCACTCGCGCCAGGGGCAACAGCTCGCCGGTTTCGGTAGCATCGATTACTACCCAAGGTAGGGTTTTGCCCTGCCGCTGCGGCGGCGGCTCAAAGCGCAGGATCTCTTTGTCCCAGTCTGCGGTGGGCTCTAGGCGGTAAAAATCCAGCAAGTAGGTGGAGAGATCCCCCCGATTCTCCGGCTGGACGCCGGCGTGTTTGGGAATATTGCGGATGGCCTGCACACTGCGGATTTGGTAGTTCTCAATCTCCACGTCCTTGACCACCGTCTCGGTAAACAGCCGCAACTGCCCCGACTGCAGGTAGGGATCCAACATCTCTCGGATGACCTGGTGGCCCACCTGGGGCGAGAAGCAGAGCACACTCACCCAGCACTTGCCGGGATTGGGATCACCGCCGTACTTTTCCCGCACCCGGCGGCGAAACTCTCTATAGCCCTGGGGAAAGATCTCGTTTTCCCGCTGCAAGGGCCGCTCATCCAAAGCCGAGACCCCCTGGGCGCTCACCTGGCCGCCAATCCAGTCGGTCATTTCGGTCATGCACACCTGTCGCCCCAAGCGCAGGGCATCGTAGGCCGCCGCCACCCCCCCCAGCCCGCCCCCAGCGATGAGGATCTCGCAAGGGATGCGGGTCTCGGGCAGAGGCTGGGCCAGAGCCGCCCCGGCGCCCAAGATCCCGGCCCCCAGGGCACCGCAGCCCCATCCCTTTAGGTTGAATGCCAGCTTCATCCCTGCCCCGTAACTCGGCCTGCCGGACTTTCCGGCAACTTTTATCATGGGGGAAAGCGCTGCAACTGCTCATGCCGGATTCCACCTTCGTCATCACCACACCCATCTACTACGTCAACGCTGCCCCCCACATCGGCAGCGCCTACACCACCATGGCGGCGGACGCCATCGCCCGTTACCACCGCCTGCGGGGCAAGGATGTGCTGATGGTAACGGGAACTGACGAGCACGGCCAGAAGATCCAGCGCACCGCCGAAGAGCGCGGCCTTCCGCCGCAGCAGCACTGTGACGAGATTGCCGCCCAGTTTGTAGAGCTTTGGCGGTTGCTGGATATCCGCTACGACCGCTTTATCCGCACCACTGACCCTCGCCACAAAGCCATTGTGCGGGAGTTTTTTCAGCGGGTTTGGGATCGGGGAGATATTTTCGTTGGCCGCCAGCAGGGCTGGTACTGCGTTGCCTGCGAGGAGTTCAAGGACGAGTCAGAGCTCCTAGAAGGCGGGTTTTGCCCCCTTCACCCCAACAAGAAAGTGGAGTGGAAAGACGAAGAAAACTACTTTTTTCGCCTCTCTCGCTACCAGGAAAAACTGGAAGCCCTCTATGCGGAGCACCCGGAGTTCATTCAACCGGAAAGCCGCCGCAACGAGGTCATGAACTTTGTCAAGCAGGGCCTGCGGGACTTTTCCATCTCTCGCCCCAGCGTCTCCTGGGGGATCCCCTTCCCGGCGGATCCCAGCCAAACCCTTTACGTTTGGTTTGATGCCCTCATTAACTACCTCAGCGCCGCCTTGGATCCTCACGACGAGCCCACCCTGGAGAACGCCCTGCGCCGCTACTGGCCTGCCGATGTGCATCTAGTGGGTAAGGACATCGTCCGTTTTCATGCCATCTACTGGCCGGCCATGCTCATGTCGGCAGGGCTGCCGCTGCCTAAACAAATCTTTGGCCACGGCTTTCTCACCAAAGATGGCCTCAAGATGGGCAAAAGCCTGGGGAACACGCTGGATCCCTTTGAGCTGGTGCAACGCTACGGCGCCGATGCTGTGCGCTACTATTTCTTGACCGAAATTGAGCTGGGCAAGGATGGCGACTTTAGTGAGGGCCGCTTCATCGAGGTTCTCAATGCTGACCTCGCCAACGACCTGGGGAATCTGCTCAACCGCACCCTCAATATGCTCAAAAAATACCAGCCCGACTACCGCATTCCCCAGGTGCAGATCGCAGCGGATCACCCCCTCAAAACCCTGGTCGAGCGCCTAGCCCCGGCGGTGGCCGACGCCTACGAGCGGCTGGATCCCAGCTCCGCTGCCCGCAAAGCCCTTAGCTTGGCCCAAGCCAGCAACAAATACCTTGACGAGCAGGCTCCCTGGACGCTGCACAAGCAGGGGCAAAGCGAACAGGTGGCCCAGATCCTCTACGCTGTTTTGGAAAGCGTGCGCTGGGTGGCGGTAGCCCTTTCGCCCATCATTCCCAACCTCAGCCTCAAGATCCTGCAGCAGATGGGGTTTCCTTTGCAGGATGTTACCCAATTGCGCTGGGATCCAGACGCCAGTTGGGGCCGGCTTCCCGCCGGGCAAGAGCCCCAACCTCCTGTGCCCGTCTTCCAGAGGATTCTCCGATAGCTCTCAAGGGTTGGTGGCATCGGGTCGGGAAGGCTGCGCATTGGGGGGGGATCCCTCTGGCGTTGCCTTGCTGGCAAAAGGGCGCATATCTCCCAAGGGAATGCTTGGCGCAGCAGCAGAAAAAGGCCGACCAGCTTGGCCTGAGCGCAACTGAGGGTTACGCATGGCGGTGGGGGGAGTCTCGCTGGACAGCGCCTGCCAGGCCGCCCGTACCCCTGCCCAAAGGCTGCGGACATTGACCTGAGCGCCGCGGGCTTGGTTGCGGGCCCCTTCCAGGGAGCGGTTCACCTGCTTCACCACCTGTCCGGCCCCCTTGACCCCTTCGTCGAGGCTGTCGGCGATCTCGCTCACTTCCAAGCTGGTCAGACGCAAAGCCTCCAGCGTAGGGGGCAATTCCCGCAGCAGCGTGTCGAAAAAGCGTTCCACGCTCTGGGCGGCTCGACCCAATTGAATGACGGCAGGCAGCAGGGTCAGGATCACCGCCAAAATGCCCACTGCCACCAGACCTACCGAGAGGCCCAACCAAAATACCGGCTCGGTCATCGCGCTTCTTCCTGTCGATCTTGGGCTTCTAAGTTTGCTTCTTCCCTGGCCCAGGCGCTGCGGTTTTGGGCTTGGCTCAGTTCTTGTCGTTTTTGCAGCATGGCCTCTTTGCCCACCGCCACCGCCTGCTGCAGTCGTAGCAGTGCTTCGTCCAGACTTTTTTGAGCAGAGTCAAGCAGCTTTTCCGATTGGTATTGCAGGCTGCTGGTCACGTCTTCTGCCACCTCCGGCAGCGCCTCTGCCGATTTTTTCAAGAGTCGCCGCGTCTCCCGTCCGCTGCGGGGAGCTAAGAGCAGGCCAATAGCCGTGCCCACTGCCGTTCCCAGCAACAGCCCACCAATAAACGCGCCGGTTCGGTTCTCCGCCATGCTTTGCCAGAGTTGAGTTGGATACGGGTGGCCCCGAAACCAGACTACCTCAAGATCTCTGCGGATCGACGGGCTTTCTGCTTCTGCTGGCCGCCCCTAGAGAATCCGCAGGGGATCCACATCCAAGCTGACGCGGATCCCTTGGGGGGGATGGCCAATCGCGGTGTGAATCTGTGCAGCGAGCTGGGAGCGATCCCAAGCTTGATCGGGAAGCTGCTTTAACAGGATCTGCCAGCGGTAGCGTCCGGCAACCCGCTCCACCTGGGCCGGCCCCGGCCCTAGCACCTCTGCCGGGATCCCCTGCAGACGTTCGGCCACCTGATGGCAGTAGCGCTCCAGAGCCTCCAGGCGAGTGCTGCTCAAGCGGATCAAGATCAAGGCTCGATAGGGAGGATAGCCCCCCTCTTGCCGTTGCTGTAGCTCGGCCCGCAAAAACCCCTCGTAGTCGTGGGCCAGCACGGCCCGCAAAATCGGGTGCTCCGGCAGATAGGTCTGGATGATCGCCTGCCCCGGCAGGGATCCCCGGCCTGAGCGGCCCGCCACTTGGGTGAGCAGTTGAAAGGTGCGCTCGCCGGCGCGGTAGTCGGGCTGGTGCAACAGGCCGTCGGCAGCCATCACCCCCACCAGCGTCACCTGGGGAATGTCCAGCCCTTTGGTGAGCATCTGGGTGCCCACCAGCACCTGGGCCTTGCCGCTGCGAAACTGCTCCAGCAGCTCCCGGTGGGATCCCTTGCGGCGGGTGGCGTCGCTGTCGTAGCGCAGAATCTCTAGCTGTGGCCAATGCTGGTGCAGCACTTCCACTACTTTTTGCGTGCCGGTGCCGAAGTGCTTCAGGTAGGCGGATCCACAGGCGGGGCAGCGCTGCGGATGGGGCTGGCGGACGCCGCAGTAGTGGCAGCGCAGCTCTTGCCGGCCCTCCAGGTGAAAGGTGAGGGAGACGTCGCAATGGGCGCAGGTGAGGACAAAGCCGCAGCCGCGGCAGAGGACAAAGGTGCTGTAGCCGCGGCGGGGAACGAAGAGGATGGCCTGTTCCCCCCGCTCCAGCGTCTGCTGCAGGGCCTGGTGCAGACGGCGGCTGAGGATGCTGCGGTTGCCGGCCTGGAGCTCCTGGCGCATATCCACCAGCTCCAGTTGGGGCAGGGTGGTCGGGATCCCAGCTTGGGGAATGCGCTGCGGTAGGGTCAGCCGGATCCACCGCTGCGGATCCTGGAGATGGGCGGCGTAGGTTTCCACCGCCGGTGTGGCACTGCCCAAGACCAAGGGACAGTTGGCCAGCTCGGCCCGCCACTCGGCCACCTGACGGGCGTGGTAGCAGGGCTGGGGCTGATCCTGCTTGAAGCTGTCGTCGTGCTCCTCGTCCAAAACGATGAGGCCGAGGTTGGCTAAGGGGGCAAACACCGCCGAGCGGGTGCCAATCACCACTTGGGGAGTGGCGGTCAACATCTGTCGCCAGGTGTCGTAGCGCTCCCCCTCCGAGAGGCCGCTGTGGTAGGCCCACACCTGGGATCCCAGCCGCGCCCGCAAGCGATCCATCAGTTGTGGGGTAAGGCCGATCTCCGGCACCAGCACCAGCGCCGACCGCCCTTGTTGCAGCACCTGGGCGATCACCTGAAGGTACACTTCCGTCTTGCCAGAACCGGTGACCCCGTGCAGGAGAAACCGCCGGGGCCGACCCAAGGCTTGTCGGATCGCCTCCACCGCCTCGGCCTGGGCTGCCGTCAGGGGCTTGGGCAGATCCCGCCACCCCGGCAAGTGGGCATCTGCCAGCCGCAGCAGCGGTCGCTCGTAGAGGTGGACACGGCCTTTGCGGGCCAGCCCCTGCAACACCGCTCGGCTCACTCCTGCCAAGCGCTCCCACTCGGTGAGCAGCAGCTCCCCCCCTTTTTGCTTGAGGATCTGCAGCGCCTTCTGCTGGGGCAAGCTCAGCCCCTCCGAGGAGTCGTCGGCCAGACTGGCAGCCAGTTGGGTTTTCATCCTACCCCCCTGCTGCTCCTGCCAAAAGCTCTCCACCCAACCCCGTCGCTGCAGTTCCCGCAGGGCCAGCTCGGCGCCGGGCATCTGCTGTTGGATGTAGCGCCAAGACAGCTCTCCCCCTTTGGCCTGCAGCAGCTCCAGCAGGGTTTGGGCAGCCGGCGAACATCCCCCCACCGCTTCCGGGCATCGCACCAGGCGGATACGCCGCTGAGAACGGCTGAGCAAACCAGGGGGCAGAACCGTGCGCACCACCTGGGCCAGAGGGGTAAGGTAGTAGTCGGCCACCCGCTGCAGCAAGGGCCAGAATTCCTTGGGCAGGATCCCTTTGGCCACCACCGCCTCGATCTCCCGCACCGATTGCGGATCCACTCCTGCCGGCAGCTCCGAGCGCCAGCCCAAAGCCACCCCCCCTGCCATCTGTTGACCAAAGGGCACACTGAGCAGGTCGCCGGCCTCTGGGGTGGATCCCTCTGGCACGCGATAGGTAAAGCAACCGCCCAAATGGGGATGATCCACCCACACTTCCAGCCAGCGGGGGGGAAGAGGCTGCATCACGGACGGGGCAAGAACCTGGGCAGATCGACCGCCCGCTTGCTTGCCCGAGCCGGCAGGGGCTGAATTGGGGGCTTGGGAGACAGAGCTTGATCGCTCGCGCCAGCAGGTCTGGAGGTATCGGCACGAGGCGGGACATCCAGGCCCTTGCGCTCCAACGCCGCCTTCAAGCTCAGCACATGCATCTGCTGCTGCTCATATTTTTCTCGGAGAGAGCGATTTTCTTCCCACAGGTCGCCGCGCTCGGCCTGCAGGGTTTTGATCTGCTCTGCTTGCTTATCCAGTTGCGTGGACAAAGCTGCAATTTCTTCTTGTAGATGGAGAATGGTTGCTTGTGCAGAGTGCAACTGCGGCTGCCAGTCGGGTTGGGCAGCCAACTGTTCCAAGGCAGCTTGTAACTGCTGCTCCAGGGTGGAGAGATGCTGCTGGGCTTGGGCGTACCGTTCCTGGAGACGGCGGTGCTCTTGCTGCCAATGGGCAATTTCCGCCTGGGCTTGGGAGAGAGCCGCTTGCAGCGCCTCGGCCTGAGCTTGCCACTGCTGTTGCAGCCGTTGCTGCTCCTGAGATCCCTGATGCAGATGTTCCTGCTGAGCTTGCAAAGCGGCCAGCTGAGCCTGGGCTTCGGCCAGGGCTGCTTCCAGCTCCTGCCGTTGTTCCCGCCAGCGCTGCTCGGCTTCCGCTTCTGTCTCGGCATAGCCGGCCAAACGGGCCTCGAGATGCTCCCGTTGCTCTTGCCAGGCGGCCTGTTGGTCGCTGTACAGAGCCCGTAGGCTGCTCAGCTCCGCCTGAGCTTCGGCAATTTGGGTGCGGGCCAGACAAAGCTCCGCCTTAAAGCGTTGCAGCATTTCCACCCGCTTTTCTGCCACATCTTGGGCTTCCAGAAGAGAAGCTTGCAGCTCCTGCTGACGGTGTTCCCATTGACGGCGCTCCTGCGCGTGGGCCAGGCGGAGCTGCTCGATCTGCTCTTGTAAAGCCTCGATATCCTGCCGCTGCCGGTCATTTAAACGTTGTCGAGCGGCAAGCTGAGCTTCCTGCTCCGAGATCTGGACCTTCTGCTCCGCCAAAGTCTGCTGCAACTGTTGCAGGACGCGCTCCCGCTCCTGCAGCGCCTTCTCCTGTTCGGCCACCTTCTGGCGCAAAGCGCAACATTCTGCCTCAAGGCCAGCATCTGCAGAGGGTTGGGCTTTCAGTTGCAAAAGCTCTATCTGCTGTTGCTGCCGGCGGGACTGCAATTCCGCCTGAGCCAGTTGACTGCGCAGAGCCTGAACCTCGGCCTGCAGTTTCTCCTGAAGGATTCGCCGCTCTTGGAGCTCGGCTTCGGCTTTGAGCAGACGGTTCTCCAGTTGCTGTCGCTGGGCCAAATGGCGCTCTGTGTCGGGATCCGGTTCCGTTCGCGCTCCTCGGACGGAATCCTTGGCCGACCCGCCTGCTTGAGCTTTGGGATCCGAGTCACCTGAGGAGGGAGCACGCATAGGTTGAAGGGGAGATGCAGCAGTTGGGGTGAATGATAAAGTTCCCTGCAGTATAGAGAGATTTTTGGGCGGGTTCAAGCCAGAAGATTGAACTCGCGAGATCTCTTGCCGATCCCGCTCTGCGCCAGACGAAGTGCCATCAGACTGGCTTGGACGCATTCTTTCTTGTGCAGTTCCAGAATCCCGAAACTGGGACTGGGCAGAAGCGCTCGGCTGACTTTTTTTCGGTCGTGGGGCGCGAGCCCGACGGAATGGGGACTCTGACCCGCTGCTGCTCCGAGAACCGGCCACGATTGCCCCCTTGGATCACCCACAACACCCACCCTGCGGCTGCACCATTGTGCCACACTCCCATCGCGAAGTGCTACGCAGGACAGCTTGGGCTTCTTCTAAAACGTCAACCTAAGTAGAATGTGCCCAAGCTCCGCGCAGGGGTTTCCAGGAATGAAGCTGAAGGGGATAGGGGCGACCAACCGCTAAGCTAATCTAACAATGGACTTCCATCCTCATGCCCAATGCCGATTGTGCTCATCTGTGGCCCTGCCCGCTGCGGCAAAAGTCGGCTGGCGGAGAACCTGGCGGCTGCTTCCGGCCTGCCGGTCATCTATCTGGCCACCGGGCCCAAACCCGACCCTGAGGCCGACCCGGAGTGGGCCGAACGGGTTCAGCGGCATCGGCAACGGCGTCCCCCCACTTGGCAAACCTGGGAAACCGGGCCCGACCTGGGGGCCGACCTGCAAAAGCTGCCCCAGCCCTGTTGTGCTCTGGTGGATTCGCTGGGGGGGTGGGTGGCGCAGGGCCTAGACTGTCCCGCTGCAGAATGGGATCCCTTGGTGCAATCCTTCTTGGCAACCTTGCCAGTCCACAGGGGGGAGATCATCCTGGTGTCAGAAGAGGTGGGCTGGGGGGTGGTGCCCGCCTGTCCGTTGGGACGCCGCTTTCGGGATCGGATGGGGGAGCTCACCCAAAAGCTGGCTCCTCTGGCCGACCAGGTGTTTTTGGTAACCGCAGGCTTTGCCCTCGATCTCACCCGCTGGGGGATCCCGGTGGCAGGCGAGGTGGGGCAGAGCTGAGATAAGCTGCATTTGCAAGTCAGATATCAGATAGCCGTGTCGTCGTGCCGATTACCTTCTACCTTCCTGCCAAGGCCATCCAATCTCTGGATCTCACCCCTGGCCACGAATTAATGAAAACCCTGATGGCGGATCCCGTCCGGGCTGCCCAACAGGTGCAATGCGCCATCGATTGGCCGCGCAGCCCCGACGATCCGCGCGAGCTGTCGGAGATCCCGGAGGTGCGCCTGTGGTTTATCCGTTGGGATACGGTCTGCCCCTGGATGCCCTACTTCCTCAACTGGCGCCAAGGAGAGCTGGCCCGCTACGCAGCCATGTTGGTGCCTCATCAATTCAACCCTCGCGAGGGCATTGTTTACAACCCAGAAGCACTGGAAATCTTTGTCTATCAGAAGATCTTTGTGTTGATGCGTTGGTTCAAGCAGCAGAAACTGGGATCCCTCTCGATGCTGCGGGATATGGCTTTGGTGTTTGGCTTCGAGGTTCAGCCGGAGTTTCTCACTCTCTGGGAGTCTGAGGCGGGGGATCCAGAATCATGAGGGTGATGGTGGCCGATACTTGGCCGGCGATCCCCGGAGCCGCAGCAGTGGCCGGCGCCTGGCAAGAGGTGACCCAAAACCCTTGGGGCCGGCTCAGGGTGGATTCCAACCCTTCGGAAGCTCAGCTCAAGGCCCTCTGGCAACAAATCTGCGAGTGGGCAGGAGAAAAAGATCCCCTACTGGTTCTGCCGGGCAGTGTCGCCGATCCCCTGGGGCCAGGCCAAACCTGGGCGGATCTGGCCCATGCGTGGGGGTTCAGCTTGCTCTTAACGCTGCAACGGAAGGCCGCCCTGAGCCAAGCAACCGTCTTTGCCGCCCTGATGCGCCAAGCCAAGGCCCGCAGCTTGGGGTGGGTGCTGGTCGGATCCCTGCCCGAAACCGAGGATCCCCAAGCTTTGGAAGAGCTGGATGCAACTTTGATCCCACACCTGGAGGCTCAAGTCGGAATACCGGTGCTGGGGAGAATGGCTCTGGATGGGCAGATCCTTTGGGACACCGATTTCCTGGAGCAACTGGGCTACGTTCGTTGATCTCCTTCCCATGACAGGAGCCTGAGGCTCGCCCGCCAAGCCCTTGTTGTGGAGCGCTATCCCTAACTCCCCTCTCCCTCAGGGAGAGGGGCTGGGGGTGAGGGATGGGAGAGGGGCTGGGGGTGAGGGTAGTGGCAGCGCGAAGCTTTGCAAAACTTTATGTAGAGAGCAAAAAACCCCCCAGCAGATGCCAGGGGGAGAAGAGAGAGTACTAGTCAGCTAGGCAAGCAGGATTAGCCACGGATGGCCGGCGCCACTTCCACCGCCGCCAAATCCAGCGGGAAGTTGTGCGCATTCCGCTCGTGCA
>NZ_JANSJJ010000144.1:0-741 GCF_047502715.1 Synechococcus sp. H55.10 | reverse complement strand
GTCAGCGGCTGGGGGAGCGATACCCTACGGATTCGCGGCAGGTGCGGCAATTGTTGCAGCGCTTCGTAGATTTACACGCCTGGATCCAACGCTCGGTGGTGCTGCCCATTGAAAGCTATTCCCTGAAAAACATTGCCCGCTGGCTGGGGTTCGAGTGGCGGTTGCCCAATGCCAATGGAGCCCAGTCCATCTACTGGTACACCCAATGCCAGGAAACTCGAGATCGCCGCTATTTGGAGCAGTCGCTCATCTACAACGAGGACGACTGCCGGGCCACCCATTGCCTCAAAAACTGGCTAAGCCAAAGTGCGGTTCTCGCCCCTGTCGAGGGCCGAAGCTTCGATTAGAATCGGGTGAGACTAGCGGATTGGCCAGAGGGATCCCATGCGGCTGAAATCTCACGAATCCCCCCGCCGCCAGGGCAGGAACTATCGTGGTCGTGGGGGAACGGCACGGAAGCGCCAGATTAACAAACGTAATCGCGCCTTGCTACAGCGATTGCAACAGAAGGAGCAGGGGCTCAGCTCTCGATCTTCTTGGCAGGGACAACTCAGCCCTGCCTTTTTTCTTCCTCAGCTTGTATTTAAGGGATCCCAGCCCACCGTCTCGGCCACCTGAGCCGCCAATCTGGTGGCATCGAAGGGCTTGGTAATCACTTTAGAGTAGGCTACAGCTGGCAAAAAGAATGCGATAAGCGGTTGACCACCCGGTATTTTCGATCTGTCTGATATACACATCTTA
>NZ_JANSJJ010000143.1:0-3367 GCF_047502715.1 Synechococcus sp. H55.10 | reverse complement strand
GTTTTCCAGAGTTGGGAAGTATAGCCTGGAGCAGATAGTGCAGACTTCTTTACTACTGATTAATCCATCCTGCTTCCAGAGTTGGTTTGCTAAGTGTTGCTACTGCACCCCTTGATTCTTTAACAGGCTGTATCAATCAAATGGCGACTCTTTACCAAAAGTTCATACTCTGCAGCAACTCCATGATTAACCAGAGCTTGATAGAAGAGGGTATCTTCACCTGCATCTGCCATCCTTCCCAGTTACTTGCGACTGTACTTGCCCCGTGAGGATCTCAGGTTGCCCCAGAGCACTAAAAAGGCTCCCCCCAAGGGAGCCGAATAAACAGCGGAACCAGCAGAAATTAGTCAAACACGTTGCAGCTCTTGCCTGCGAACGTCGTAAGGGTAGGTACAACTGTCTGTTGGGCTCCCAAGCCAATGGTGCATTGGATAGGGTTACCACTGGAGTTAATATACTGGGTGCTGCCAGCAAGAGCAGTAGTATCCCACCGCATCCCTTGAGGAGAGGTGTTCGAAACGTTACTAGCCACCGGCGTACCGTAGTTTGGGGTGCTCCAAGGATCGTTCATATATTTGTCGCCTCGAGCACCGCAGTAAGTTGTGGGGCAGCCGAACTGAATTACGCTGTAGGCAGTAGGGTATTTTGTGAAATCCAAGCGATAAGCCTCAGAGCCCCGCCCCACCGCACTGAGAGCGGCTTGCGCTTCCGCAGTACGGGAGCGGCGCACTTGGTTCAAGAACTGAGGGATCGCCACCGCAGACAGCACGCCCACAATCACGATCACCACCAGCAGTTCGATCAGGGTGAAGCCCTTGGCTTGGGAGAGAAGTTGCTGAGCCAGCTTGGCCCGCAACAGAGACTGACGAGACTTCGCGCTCATAGTACTCGATCCTTAGTTACTAGAGAGTTACTTGTGCAGGTTACCTGCCAGTCTTAACATACCCAGCCTGAGGGCAATTCATAACAGACTGCCCCCCAGCGAAATTGCGGATCTTGAGGGGGGTGGGTCTAGAAAGGTTCCGTAGTTTGGCCGAGCGGGCCTCTGCATGGCAAATTAAGACCAGTTAAGACCAGCGCTCTCCCTTCCGCCCATGAACCCCACCCTGCAAGCTCGGATTCTGGAAGCCAAGCAACTGTTGCAGCAATCGCCAGATGCCTTCGCAGAATGGCTGGCGACTTTCTACCTACAGCAAGATCCAGAGGCGTGGAGAGAGTTCTTGTGGGGCCTCTTTGATCTTGAGGTGCCTTCGCCGTCTGAAGAAGAAGCTTTCCCGGCTGACCGGGTGGCAATCGCCCTCGCGGCACTGGAGCAAGTTTTGATTTCGGGCCGCCTAAACCTCGCCTACCAGGTCTACACATCCTTGGTCAAGACCGGGATCCTGCCCCCGGAGAAAGTCGTAGAGCTATTGCTGTCTTTGGCAGGCCGTCTGGAAAATACACCCAGCCAGGATTCCCAGCAGCGTCTCCAGATCTGCCTAAAGCTGAGGGAGATGGCCTTTGAGCTGGATCCAGTCCGGCGGGATAACACTCAAGTTCTGCTGTTCCGGGCCTTGCAAGCTCAAGACGAGCTGGCCGTCGGCTTCTACGGGCAGGCCCTAGTGGAGCACTTAGTCAGTCTGGCGGGTGAGGAGACCATAGACATCACCCAGGAGTCACTCCTAACTCAACTCCTCACTCGGCTATGGGATGACGGCTACCTGGATCTGTTTTTCGAAGTGGCCACAGTTCTACAAGCTCATCTCCTAGAGAGTCAGAAATCCGGCTTTGCCGCTCTCCTAGCTCAGCTAGCCCAGGCAGCAGATCCAAAGCAGGCCGAGCGCTATCAAGGTTTGTGGACAATAGAGGACTTGATCGGCGACTTCTTTCAGAGGGCAGCTCGTGCCCTCTTCGGAGACTCTACTAGCGACGCTTATTCCATCTTGGGAGAAGCGCTTCTTGCAGCAGCCGAAAGTCCCCAGGCACAGGAGAACTTTGCCCTGCGCCTGCCCCTTCTGTCGGAGTCCTTGGAAAAGCTGATCCACGCTGCCCGGCCAGACAGGGTAGAGCTTGCTATCCGAAAAATCATTGATTTTCTCTCGTCCAGATCAGTTGATCTAGGCTCCCTGGAAGTAAACGACGAAAATCTCCTCGAAAGCCTGACCGTTGCTAAAGCTATTCTCTTTCGAGTCTGCTTTTGTTGGAGCTATCTAACAGATGATCGGTCTCTAATCCGTCGTTACCAGCAGCTTGCTGGCAGGATTTTTAACGATTGCCTCAGTCTTATGGCCTCTCAGCGCGATTTCTTGTGGTCTGAGTATTGGAAAAAAAATCAGCAAGATTATCAAATAGTCAATGGAGAGAGTCGTAAACTTCGAGTTGGTTTCCTGGGCAGCTGTTTTCAGCGACACTCAGTGGGCTTCCTCAGCGAAGCTACTTTGAGAAATTTATCCCGCAGTGTATTAGATATTTGTTACTACTACTACCATGGCTGGAAAACTGAGGAAGTGGCCAGCCATGACAATACATACCAAAAGTTTTGGTCGCAGGAAAGCCTTTACTTTCGCTTCTTTTCTGAGGGAATTAATCCACCTCAAGTAGCTGCTCAAGCTCGCGAGGATCACATCGATATCATGGTCTTCATGGACTCTATCACCAGCCACGACGCCAATATCGTAGCAGCCCTACGGGCTGCCCCTGTCCAAATTGGCTGGTTAGGCGGGGATGCTGTCGGCTTACCTGAGTTTGATTACTTTTTTGCCGATCCTTATATTCTCCCCGAAGATGCGCAGGCCGATTACTATGAAAAGATTATCCGCTTGCCGAGCTATTGCGCCGTTGAGCATCTCGACGTCATTCCTGCTGACGAGGTAGAGTTTCGGACTAAACTGAGAATAGGTTCCCAAGACGTTGTTTTCCTTACCGCGGCTAACGCCTACAAGCGCACTGATAGTTGCATTGATGCTCACCTGAAGATTCTAAAAGCTGTTTCCAACGGCGTTCTTATTGTTAAAGGCTCTGGGGAAATTGCTACAGTAATCAGGCGTTATCAAGAGAAAGCGAAAGACTTGGGTGTTTTGGATCGCGTCCGTTTTCTTGCCAAAACCAGCAGTGTAGAAGAGCATCGGGGCCAACTGGCTCTAGTGGATCTGATTCTAGATACCTTTCCTTATACTGGCGCAACCCACACCATGGAAGTCCTTTACATGGGTGTGCCGGTTCTTACCCTGGTAGGCCGTCACTACTACGGCCGCATGAGCTACAGTCTGCTGAAAAATATCGGTCTCGAAGACTGCATCACCTGGTCGGTAGAAGAGTTTATCCAACGTGGGATCCAACTGGGCAACAATCCGGAGCAACTCAACCGAATTAAAAAGCAAATCAAAGA
>NZ_JANSJJ010000142.1:0-746 GCF_047502715.1 Synechococcus sp. H55.10 | reverse complement strand
CCACCACGGCGTTGAGGTAATCCGGCTGCCCCGGCGGCCCCCCTTGGGCAGGGCTGCGGTAGAGGCTGGAGCGGGCCACCACCTGGCCCAGCCGTGGCAACTTCTCTCCAGCCGTGCGCAACTGCTGCAGCGGATCCCCCAGGTTGCTGCCCAAAGCAATGTAGGCCAGGTCAGGCTTCATGGAAGAGCAGGGCGACGGCGGACGATCTCCACGTAGACATCCTCGAACAGGCCCGGCAGGGGAGCTTGCGGCTTGTGCACCCGCCCGTTAGGGCTTCCAACTGGGGATAGTTCTGCCACAGCCGCTCAGCAATCCGCTCTGCCAACGTCTCGATCAGCCGGTAGCGTCGCTGGGTTACCTCCTCCCGCACCGCCTCGTACACCTGGGCGTAGTCCACTGTGTGGGCTAGGTCATCCGCTTGGGGAACCCAACCAAGCTGCATCTCCACATCCACCACAAAGCGCCCTCCCAACACAGCCTCCTCAGGACGATAGCCGTGGTGGGCATGGAAGCTAAGACCCCGCAGCACCAGCCTAGTGGGGTTCATCGTGGAGACCTGCCCAAGCTGCCAGAGCCGAGACATGGGCCGGGACGTTGTGCACCCGCACCAGGGTAGCGCCCCGGCTGGCGGCAAAGAGGTGCACGGCTACGCTGGCGCTATCCCGCTCCCTGGGCACAGCAATCCCGGCAAGCTGGCCAACAAAACTTTTGCGCGAGGCTCCCACCAGCACCGGGTAGCCATAGG
>NZ_JANSJJ010000141.1:0-3431 GCF_047502715.1 Synechococcus sp. H55.10 | reverse complement strand
TTGCGCTGTGCCCGCTTGACAAAACCGGCAGCTCTTGCTATACTCTCACCCGTCAATCGCTCCGGCGATGACACGGAGGACGGCCCAGCCGGGCACGCTCCGCAACCAATTGGCCCGTCGTTCACGGCGCAGCGCAGTTTGCCTGCACCGCTTTTTTTCGCCACGGGCCGGTCGTACCTTGACAACTCACGCGATTGTTGAGAGAGAACCTGCATCATCACCATCCCTGGTGCGCGTTGTCCACCCGTGCACCAGGTGCCGTTCGGCCCATTGGCCGTGACGGACGGAAGACATGATGAGCACACGATGGATGCCATGGCGCTGCGTGCCGAGGAAGGACGGGGCACGGCACCGATATGCTCCGGGGAGCCGCGTGCAGGCTGTGATCCGGAGGTCTCCGAATGGGGCAACCCGCTGCCATCTGGCAGCGCTCCGCATGCGCGGAGCGGGAACCCGGCCAACTGAAACATCTCAGTAGCCGGAGGAAGAGTGAACGACACCCGTAGTAGCGGCGAGCGAACCGGGTGAGGCCTAAACCGTGCGCGTGCCAAGGGAGCAGCCGTTGCGCGCACGGGGTTGGAGGACGACCCACGCCCATCCTGCTCGATGGGCCTCACGCGACCGCGTTCAGCAGAAGCAGTGTGGAACCCTGCACCAGAGAGCGTGAGAGTCGCGTATGCGTGCGCCTCAGCGTGAGGGGTCGTTCCTGAGTAGGTCCGGGCACGAAGAACCCGGGCTGAAGCCGGGCAGACCACTGTCCAAGGCAAGCTACACGCAGTGACCGATAGCGCACAGTACCGTGAGGGAACGGTGAAAAGTACCCCGGTGAGGGGAGTGAAAGAGACCCTGAAATCGTGTGCTTCCACGCCGTGGGAGCCGGGCAACCGGTGACCGCGTGCCTTTTGGAGTATGATCCGGCGAGTAATCCTCGGTGGCGTGGTTAAGGCAGAGCCAGCCGGAGCCGGAGTGAACGCGAGCCTGAACAGGGCGAGCGTCGCCGGGGATTGACCCGAAACCGTGTGAGCTACCCATGGCCAGGCTGAAGCGTCCCTAACAGGACGTGGAGGGCCGCACCGGTGTCTGTTGCAAAAGGCTCGGATGAGCTGTGGGTAGGGGTGAAATGCCAATCGAACACGGAGATAGCTGGTTCTCCCCGAAATGTATTGAGGTACAGCCGCGGCAATGGCACACCCGGAGGTAGAGCACTGTTGTTGTGCGGGGGCTTCACCGCTTACCAAGCGACGGCAAACTGCGAATGCCGGGTGTGTGCACCGCGAGTGAGACGGCGGGTGCGAATATCCGTCGTCGAGAGGGAAACAACCCAGACCGCCGGCTAAGGTCCCCCAGTGGTCGCTAAGTGGGAAAGGTTGTGGCGCCGCTTAGACAACCAGGAGGTTGGCTTAGAAGCAGCCATCCTTGAAAGAGTGCGTAACAGCTCACTGGTCAAGCAGCGCTGCGCCGAGGCTGTAACGGGGCAAAGCGACCCACCGAAGCCGCGGGTTGACCGAGAGGTCAACGGTAGGGGAGCGTCGTGACCGCAGGGAAGGGACGGCGGAAGCCGCACTGGAGCGGGCACGAGTGCGAATGCCGGAATGAGTAACGGAGAAGCGATGTGGCAATCATCGCCACCGAAAGTCAAAGGGTTCTGCCGCACGGATGCACCGCGGCAGGGTAGTCGGGCCTAAGGGGACGGCCACGGCCAGACCCGATGGACAACAGGTGAATAGTCCTGTACCGTGGAGTGGTCGCTTGACCAATGCCGGATGCTGAGGGGTAGTCGCCGCGGCGAGACGAGCGCCGTCCAAGCCGGTAGGGAGCAGGGCGAAGGAAATCCGTCCTGCGCTGACCGAGAGGTGAGTGAAAGGGGGTTGGGGAACCAACCGCCAATGGCGAGGCGCCTGTGCAGCCACGAAAGGCCGGCTCGGGAGACCACCCACGCCCGTACCGCAAACCGACACAGGTAGACAGGTCGAGGAGACCAAGGTGGACGAGTGACCCCCGGTTAAGGAACTCGGCAAATTGACCCCGTACCTTCGGAAGAAGGGGTGCTGCGTGTAGGGTGAAGCCCCTGGCGGGTGGAGCCCGAGGCAGCCGCAGGGTCCAGGCCCGGGCGACTGGATACCAGAACCACAGCTCCCTGCTGAAGCCGGAAGGCGACGTATAGGGGGTGATGCCTGCCCAGTGCCGGAAGGTTAAGGGGAGGGGTGAACGCTCCAAACCGAAGCCCCGGTAAACGGCGGCTGTAACTATAACAGTCCTAAGGTAGCGAAATTCCTTGTCGGGTAAGTTCCGACCCGCACGAAAGGCATCACGATCTGGGCACTGTCTCGACCGGGGGCTCGGTGAAATTGCAGTGGCCGTGAAGATGCGGCCAACTCAGAGCGGGACAAAAAGACCCCGTGGAGCTTTACTACAGCTTGCCATCGGGCCGTGCAGGCGGATGCGTAGGATAGGTGGGAGGCGGAGAAGGCGGACTTGCGGGTCTGCTGGAGCCGACGGTGAAATACCACTCTTCGGTCTGCGCTGCCCTCACCGGCGGAAGGCTGGGACGGTGGCTGGCGGGTAGTTTGACTGGGGCGGTCGCCTCCTAAAGGGTAACGGAGGCGCGCAATGGCGCCCTCAGGCGGGATGGTCATCCGCCGTGGAGTGCAACGGCAGAAGGGCGCTTGACTGCGAGGCAGACAGGCCGAGCAGGGATGAAAGTCGGCCGTAGTGATCCCACAGTACCGGGTGGAAGGGCTGTGGCTTAACGGATAAAAGCTACCCCGGGGATAACAGGCTCAGACCGCCCAAGAGTTCATATCGACGGCGGAGCGTGGCACCTCGATGTCGGCTCGTCGCATCCTGGGGCTGGAGTAGGTCCCAAGGGTTGGGCTGTTCGCCCATGAAAGCGGCACGCGAGCTGGGTTCAGAACGTCGTGAGACAGTTCGGTCTCTATCCGCTCTGAGCGCGTAGAGCAGTGCGCGGGGCTGGCCCTAGTACGAGAGGACCGGGCTGGACGGACCGCTGGTGGAGGAGTTGTGGGGCGGCCTGCAAGCTCCGTAGCTATGTCCGGGAGTGAGAACCGCTGAAAGCATCTAAGTGGGAAACACGCCGCAAGACGACTGCTCTCACAGCGCAAGGCTGGTAAGCCCCCCGCGAGATGAGCGGGATAAGCGGCCGGAGCTGGAGGCGGGGTGACCCGTAGAGGCGACCGGTGCGCAGGGGCGAGGGCTTCCGTCCGTCGCGGCGAGGGGGCCGGGACGGGAGCGTGGTGATGGTGCAGGCAGCAAGAAGGACAATCGCGTGAGGGGTGAAGGGACGACCTTCAACCACTGGGTGTGTGAGGAGCGCGGTGGACCCACCCCGATCCATCCCGAACCGGGTCGTGAAACATCGCAGCGCCGATCCTACTGGCGGCTCTCCGCTGGGAACCTAGGTCCACGCACCC
>NZ_JANSJJ010000140.1:0-749 GCF_047502715.1 Synechococcus sp. H55.10 | reverse complement strand
TGTGTTTATGAGTCTGTGTCTTGAGTGCTCAACGCCTTACGGTAATCAAAGGAATTTGTTGTGGTAGTCTTCTCGCAGTGTTGGCAGGTCTTCTTGGTGCTCAACGCCTTACGGCAATCAAAGGAAAATCATAAAAAATAGGTGCGGTTGGCGCCGCACCTGGTAGTAGTGCTCAACGCCTTACGGCAATCAAAGGAAAATCATTTGCCCTTGCGTGACCTTTTCTTGCCTTCTCTCCAGTGCTCAACGCCTTACGGCAATCAAAGGAAAATCATAGTAGCTCCTATCTGACCTTTCCACAAAATAGAGGTGCTCAACGCCTTACGGCAATCAAAGGAAAATCATCTCGGTCTCCACCACCAGAACCGGTTCCCCACTCAAGTGCTCAACGCCTTACGGCAATCAAAGGAAAATCATCCGGGAACTCCACAGCCAGAAGGTTCTCCTCGCGGCGATGTGCTCAACGCCTTACGGCAATCAAAGGAAAATCATGGCCTCAACGTCGGCCTCAAGCTGAGGAAGCAGCTTGTGCTCAACGCCTTACGGCAATCAAAGGAAAATCATCGGGTGAGGTGGACTGGGGTGCCCCACGAAGGCGCCCGTGCTCAACGCCTTACGGCAATCAAAGGAAAATCATCACCAGGCCACAACCGCTCCGGATAGACGTTGCTGTAGTGCTCAACGCCTTACGGCAATCAAAGGAAAATCATCCCAGAGACGGGGTGGGGTTTGTTGGCACAGATTCGTAG
>NZ_JANSJJ010000139.1:0-3458 GCF_047502715.1 Synechococcus sp. H55.10 | reverse complement strand
AGCTCACCTCGCTTGAGTTTTCATTGCCGGCGGCTGCGATCACCGTCACCCCTTTGCTGTGGGCATAGGCTACGGCCTCTTCCATCAGTTGGGCAGAGGCACGGCTACCCAGGCTGAGGTTGATGATTGTGGCGCCGTGGTCAGCAGCATAGCGGATCCCTTCCACCACATCCGACAGGGATCCAAAGCCATTGGCATCCAGCACCCGCACCGGCATGATCTTGGCCTTGAAGGCGACCCCGGCCACGCCTAGGGTGTTGTTGGTGGATTGGGCGATGGTGCCCGCCACATGGGTGCCATGGCCGTTGAGGTCGGTGGGATCCTCATCGTCATCCACGAAGTCGTAGCCCTTCACAAATTCGGTTTGGGCCAGATCCGGCACCCGTGTCACCCCAGTGTCCACCACGGCTACCGTTACCCCTTCCCCTTGGGAGATGTCCCAGTCTTCCGGGATGCGGTTGGGTCGGAGGTTCCTTTGCTGGGGATTGTGGGGATCGTTGGGCACAAAAGCGGCCTGGAATTGGTAATTGGGGTGGGCATACTCGACCAGGGCTTCCCGCGAGAGCCGTTGGATTAGCCGCCGTGTGGCTCCTGGATGTTCCGCATTCACATCAAACAGGTAAATAGCCTCCTGGCGGGCAAAAGCGCTGTTGCTGCTGGGTCGCAGCGGCAAATTGTAGGCTTTGGCAAGAGCAGCAATCTCAGTGGGAGTGGCCGTGTTGACAAAGTTGACCACAATGCTGTCGTAGGGGGTGGGTCCCTTACCGCAGGCCGTCACCAGCAGTGCCACCAGGCCAGCGCAGCAGAGACCCAACCAGCGTCTGAAGTTCATCATGCACGCCCTCGGGATCCAAAATTGTTGCCACCAGTATGCCCTCTGGATGGGCAATTGACCAGAAAATCAGCACGCTGCGCCACCTCAAGGAAGACCGCCGCGAAATCGCCGCAGGCTACGAATGCGGCATCACGCTGGAAGGATTCGACGGCTACCAAGAGGGCGACCGCATCGAGTGCTACGAAGTCCAGGAAGTGGCGCGCTAATCAGTCCCGAAAGCGGTAGCGCAGGAGCGTCCAAATCGCCTCCAGCCCGTCTGTCCAGCGGATCTTCTTGCCTTCCGCCTTGCGCCGCGGACGGTAGTGCAGCAACTCCACCTCGCGAATCGGCACGCCGCGCTTGAGCGACTTCGCCGTGACCTCGGGGCAGAACTCGAACCGCTCGCACTTGAGGTTCATCGAGCGCAGCAGGTCGGTGCGGAACGCCTTGTAGCAGGTCGCCTCGTCCGTGAGCGGGTAGCGAAACAGGATTCGTACCGCCCACGCCAACAGGATATTCGCGATTTTGTTCGGCAGCGGCATCTCGCGCGGCAAGCCCCTGAAAAAGCGCGAGCCGTACACCACCTGCGCCTCGCCCTTGATAATCGGCGCCACCACCTTCGGGATCTCGTTCGGGTCGTACTCCAGGTCGGCGTCTTGGATGATGAGGATGTCGCCTGTGGCGTGCTGCAGCGCGGTGCGAATCGCCGCCCCCTTGCCCCGATTGCGCTCGTGGCGCAACGCGACAATATCGCGCTGCTCGGCGAGGATGTCGGGCGTCTTGTCGGTGGAACCGTCGTCGACGACGATAATCTCCTTGCGGAACGGGGCGCGGCGCAAACGCTCCAACAACTCCAGCAGCGTGCCTTCCTCGTTGTAAATCGGCACGACGACCGTAATCAGCGGCTCATCCATCGGCGACTCTCGCGCGTCTTAAGTATACTATCCCCACGAGGTGATTCCGATGCGATACGCGATTACCGTAGCAGCACTCACGCTTGCGCTCAGCGGCTGGGCGCAGACGCTCACGGTGGGCGACCCCGCCCCCGCCCTGCCCGTCGCCAAATGGGTCAAGGGACAACCCGTCAAGGAGTTCCAACAAGGCAAGGTCTATGTCGTGGAGTTCTGGGCGACTTGGTGCGGTCCGTGCCGACAGACCATCCCCCACCTGACCAAACTCGCCGAGAAATACAAGGATAAGGTCACGATTATCGGCGTCAGCGTATGGGAGCGCGCCGACGCGAACGACCCGAACGCCCACATCCAGCGCGTGGAGAAGTTTGTGCAAGACATGGGCAACCAGATGAACTACACCGTCGCGGTGGACGGCGCAGAAGGCGTCATCGCCAAAACCTGGATGGAAGCCGCGGGGCAAGACGGTATCCCAGCCGCCTTCGTCATCGACCAGCAGAAGCGCATCGTCTGGATCGGGCACCCGATGGACAACATGGACACGGTGCTGGACAAAGTGCTGGCGGGCAACTTCGACTGGAAAGCGGAAGCGGAACGGCAAAAGCGTTTCCGCGAGCAGATGGAAGCCATCCAAGCCGACTACGCGGAGTATGTCCAACTCATGCAGCAGCGCAAGTACGCGGACGCGCTCGCCAAACTCGATGCGATGATCCCCAAATACAGCGAGTTCGCCTCCGATTTGAAGGTGACGCGCTTCGAGACCCTGCTGCGCGTGGACGAGAAGCAAGCGTATGCCTACGCGCTGCAACTTGCGCAGAACGAGTTCAAAGATAACGCGCAAGTGCTGAACATCCTCGCGTGGACAATCGTGGACGACGAGACCCAGCCGCCGCTCAAGTCGCCCGACTACCAGGCAGCGATTACGATTGCGCGGCGCGCCGTCGAGCTGACCAAAGAGGGGGATGCGTCCATCCTCGACACGCTTGCCTACGCCTACTTCAAGAGCGGGGATGTGCAGAACGCGCTCAAGTACCAGAAGATGGCGGTAGACCTCGCCGAGAAAGACCCCGCGATGCCTGCAGACGCGAAACAAGAGATTCGCGCCCGCTACGAGAAGTTCCAGAAAGCGGCGCAGAAGTAGTCGTCTTCACGGGATAGCGTTCAGAGTGCGGAAGCTTCGGCTTCCGCACTTCGGGATTCTACCCCCGCGCGGGCGCGCGGGTCAGCCACGCGAGTTGCTCCCAGACGGCGACGACCTGCTCGCGGGTCAGGCTTGCTTCCGATACGGGGGACTCAGTGCGTGGGGCGTCGCCTTCCAGGATGCGCAGCAGCGTGTCGGTCAGGTAGTGGATGTCGTGCTGCGAGAGTCGGCTGAACGCGCGGCGCAACATCGGCAGCGACTGCACAAACAGCTCGTCGGGCAGGCTCATCACGAACTCGTGCATCGCCTGCACGAAGGGGCGCGAACGGGACGCTGCGCCGCCTTGCGACATCAGCAGCCCTTCCAGAAACGCCGCCGCCTGTTCGGGGGGCGTCGCAGGCGACAGGAACCGCCGCGCCCGCAGCCACAACGCCTCGTCCTGCATCCGCACAAAACCCAACAGCCCCAAGCCCAGCCCCGCCACATACGCATGCGCCCGCTCGCTCAGCGCGGTCTCGCGCAGGTTCTCCAGCCACAAGGCGGTCTCCAGATAGGGCAGTTTGTGCGCGAGTTCGTGCAGCAGTTGCATGCC
>NZ_JANSJJ010000138.1:0-752 GCF_047502715.1 Synechococcus sp. H55.10 | reverse complement strand
CCCGTAAGCTGACCATGAAGGAGGCGCTCTCAAATGAGGTGCCGCAGGTGTAGCAAGAAGCCGGGTAGCCCCGCTTCTCCAAAACAATGGCCAGAGCCTGCAAACTCATCACCAGGTCTTGAACGTAGCTGCGGTATTGCTCCGCCAACCGTGCGAACATCACACTCCTCCTATAGTGAGTTGGCCCATTGGGGGCGCATTCTAGTAATTTATGCCTAGTCACTTAGAGTCAGATCTAGCATAACAATCGACAAATCCTCAAGAAAGGGATCCATTTAGCCTCTCTCCAGAGATCAGCCAAGGCTACTGAAGACCAAATAGCACGCTATGTAAAGTCTAAGGCAGTAGGATGTAGTATTTAACACTCTTCTCGGAAGAGACATTAAAGTTTACCCTAATTCAAAACTCTTGCCTGCTGGTCTCGGCTCTCTGCCAAGAACCGGTCAGTTTTCCTGCAGTGGGGCTTGGGCCCTGATCCTGAAGGGCTTTATCAGTGAAGATTTTGCCTGGCCGGGGCAATTGTGGCGGGGCTAGGCCTTACAGACGGATGGAACTAGGGTAAGTTCCCGAGGAATGATGCTGAGAAAAGACTCAGGAATATCACGGATAACTAGAGAGAAACACTCGATGTTGTGGCCTGCGGATTTGGAAGGAGGGAGACTGATTGCTTAAAGAGTCTCAAAGAGCAACTGGGGATCGGTGAAACCTGCTATCGGAGCGGATTTTGGCCCCTGAATGGCGATCTTTATCAC
>NZ_JANSJJ010000137.1:0-757 GCF_047502715.1 Synechococcus sp. H55.10 | reverse complement strand
GGTGGAGGCCTCTTCCCTCAAAGCAGAGGTGATCGCCGGGATCGACCTGGTTGTGGTGCGCGAGCTCACCGGCGGCATCTACTTCGGCCAACCCAAAGGGATCTTCACAGATGCCACGGGATCCCGGCGGGGTGTAAACACCATGGCCTACAGCGAGGCCGAGGTGGATCGCATTGCCCGCGTGGCCTTCGAACTGGCTCGCAAGCGACGGCGCAAGCTCTGCTCAGTGGATAAGGCCAATGTCCTGGAAGTGTCGCAACTGTGGCGGGAGCGGGTTACCGCCATTGCGGCTGAGTACCCCGACGTGGAGCTTTCCCACCTGTACGTCGATAACGCTGCCATGCAGTTGGTGCGCTGGCCGAAGCAGTTTGACGTCATTCTCACGGAGAACCTCTTCGGGGATATTCTTTCCGATGAGGCAGCGATGCTGACTGGATCCATCGGCATGTTGCCCTCTGCCTCTTTGGGATCCTCTGGCCCTGGGGTATACGAGCCAGTACACGGGTCAGCCCCCGATATTGCCGGACAAGACAAGGCCAACCCTCTTGCCCAGGTGCTCTCTGGGGCAATGCTGCTACGCTACTCTTTGGATCAGCCCCAAGCTGCCGACCGCATCGAGCAGGCTGTCGAGGCAGTTTTGGCCCAGGGCTACCGCACCGCCGACATCTACTCGGAGGGGATGACCCTCGTAGGCTGCCGCGAGATGGGAGAAAAGATCTTGGCTACTCTGGCCCAGCAGCAAGCCTCCCCCCAAGGA
>NZ_JANSJJ010000136.1:0-715 GCF_047502715.1 Synechococcus sp. H55.10 | reverse complement strand
AGTAGTTGTTTATAAGAGACAGCAATTTTGTACGGTCTTTTTGCTCGTGTGGATGCGGTCAGCGATGGCCTGGTCGGTAAGAGCCTCTTTGCAGAGCAGGTTCAAGACCTCGATTTCCCGCTCCGTCAGCTTGGTCAAGCCGCGCAACTCACGGGGCATGCGCAGTTCTCCATTGAGGGCACTTTTGGCCCCCTCCAAAAACACAGTGCGCCGCTCCATTTTGTTGACTGCGGCAAATCCACCTTGGTGTTTGCTGATCAGGCCCACCAAAGGAGTCAGCAGCAGCGGCTCGCTGGAATAGGCCATTACATTCAAAGTAGGATAGTTCTCGAAAATGTGGCGCAAGAACTCTAGACCAGGTTCAGCAGACTGTTCGCCACTGGTTTGGCCGTAGAGCAAGTCGGCTACTACCAAGTCCGGCTGCTCCCGCTGCAGGCGCAGGATGGCGTCCATCGGATTGGAGACTGTGATGCATTGAGCATCTGCTGCAATCCGTTGCAGCCACTCGCAATTGTTTTGGGCGACCTCGGGATGATCCTCGACCACCAAAAACTTGAGCGGGGCAGTTCGGTTCTCGACCTCAAACATCGATCCACTCCTCCAAATCCATTGTCGGCTGTGGGGGGGACGGCTAAAACCCCTTTGCAGTTTAGGGATCCCACCGACAAGCTACCCTAGTGTAGCCTCAAGTTAGGCCTGAGAAGGCCTAGCAGGG
>NZ_JANSJJ010000135.1:0-3658 GCF_047502715.1 Synechococcus sp. H55.10 | reverse complement strand
AATCATCGGAATTGCACAGCACTGACCACAAACTTAGCCACGTGCTCAACGCCTTACGGCAATCAAAGGAAAATCATGTGCTTTGGTGGCTTATCGCCTAGCACAAGAAAATACGTGCTCAACGCCTTACGGCAATCAAAGGAAAATCATCGTTGGGGCCCTCAAAAGTTGGCGGCTGAAATTAGTGCTCAACGCCTTACGGCAATCAAAGGAAAATCATCAGCACCTCGATATCGTCCCAGACGAAGAGCGGGTGTGCTCAACGCCTTACGGCAATCAAAGGAAAATCATTTGGCACTGGGTACGCTCAGCCAGCGGCTGGCCCTGTGCTCAACGCCTTACGGCAATCAAAGGAAAATCATTGCCACAGCCGCCCGTTAACGATAAAGTCTTGAGGGCGTGCTCAACGCCTTACGGCAATCAAAGGAAAATCATGTGTCTAGCCAAAGCCGACTGAAACTGACAACCTGAGGTGCTCAACGCCTTACGGCAATCAGAGGAAAATCATAGGCTCCACCACAACTGGCAGTGTGGCCGCTCTTCGTGCTCAACGCCTTACGGCAATCAAAGGAAAATCATCGGTGGTGGGGATATCTCCGCGGCCTCAGCGACGGAGTGCTCAACGCCTTACGGCAATCAAAGGAAAATCATTCCCGCTGGGTCTGCCCATCGGTCCCTGGGGGAAGGTTGAGTGCTCAACGCCTTACGGCAATCAAAGGAAAATCATCCAAAACCAGAGCCGATGCCCCTAGAACCAGAGGAGTGCTCAACGCCTTACGGCAATCAAAGGAAAATCATTGAAGTAGCGTTCGATCTCTTCCGGTTCTCCTGTTACCGTGCTCAACGCCTTACGGCAATCAAAGGAAAATCATGATAGCTAGGTTGACAGGCCGAGGCTGACAGACTCGTGCTCAACGCCTTACGGCAATCAAAGGAAAATCATGGAGCTCCAGGGCTGCCCTGCGCGCGCTGTAGACCTGTGCTCAACGCCTTACGGCAATCAAAGGAAAATCATAGAAGAGTTGCCGAGACTGCTAGAAGACTACCCCAAGTGCTCAACGCCTTACGGCAATCAAAGGAAAATCATCTCCCCCAGCCCCCACCGGCGCTGCAGCTTAGCCGGGTGCTCAACGCCTTACGGCAATCAAAGGAAAATCATGGTACGTATTTATGGTCAAAATAGCTGGGCTTCACCAAGTGCTCAACGCCTTACGGCAATCAAAGGAAAATCATGTTGGGCTGGGGATGGCACAGATTCGTAGATTCCCGTGCTCAACGCCTTACGGCAATCAAAGGAAAATCATCCCGACCACTGGTGTTGACCAGGAGCCCACCCACCTGTGCTCAACGCCTTACGGCAATCAAAGGAAAATCATACACAGTACATCCGCGGCGTGGCGGCGGTGGGATACTCGTGCTCAACGCCTTACGGCAATCAAAGGAAAATCATCAACCTGTCCAAGAGAGGATGGCGCAACGCCCCACGTGCTCAACGCCTTACGGCAATCAAAGGAAAATCATCGCGTCAGCCAGCGCCTAACCTTGTCCCACCAGCTGTGCTCAACGCCTTACGGCAATCAAAGGAAAATCATTGAGGTAAAACGCACAACGCGAGAGGTGTTGTTCGCGTGCTCAACGCCTTACGGCAATCAAAGGAAAATCATTTGGGCATCGGAGCTGCTGACCGAACTGGCCGGCTTCCGTGCTCAACACCTTACGGCAATCAAAGGAAAATCATCTGTATCGCACTCGGGCAAGTGCGAGCTGCAGGGCAGTGCTCAACGCCTTACGGCAATCAAAGGAAAATCATGTTGCTTCCGTGTGGCCATGGAGTTCTTGCCCCCCCAGTGCTCAACGCCTTACGGCAATCAAAGGAAAATCATTGGGCAATCCTCACCGGGCTTTCCAGGTCGGTGGAGTGCTCAACGCCTTACGGCAATCAAAGGAAAATCATTCAGTTTGGGGTAGTCTGGTGGAGCAGGGCTTCTCTCGTGCTCAACGCCTTACGGCAATCAAAGGAAAATCATGTTCTGCGAGTTTTTCTAGCACCGCCTCGTAGAGGTGCTCAACGCCTTACGGCAATCAAAGGAAAATCATTGCCTAGGTTGAGCTACGCGCTGTCGCCGAACTCTGTGTGCTCAACGCCTTACGGCAATCAAAGGAAAATCATGGCCTGCTACTGGATCACTCGACCAGATGGGGCCCTGTGCTCAACGCCTTACGGCAATCAAAGGAAAATCATTTTGTGATGCGCTGGGAAGGTGGGTACTGCCACCACCGTGCTCAACGCCTTACGGCAATCAAAGGAAAATCATGCGGACGGCGTACCTGTCGGTTCCCCTGGTGCTTCGTGCTCAACGCCTTACGGCAATCAAAGGAAAATCATCCTTACCAGTCAAGCAAGTCGTGTCGTGATCTTCATTGTGCTCAACGCCTTACGGCAATCAAAGGAAAATCATCGCTAGGCTGCAGTGCGCGAGTGGGGGCGGGGAGAGTGCTCAACGCCTTACGGCAATCAAAGGAAAATCATTAGGCAACTGTCGTAGCTCCGGAAAACTTCCCGTCGTGCTCAACGCCTTACGGCAATCAAAGGAAAATCATGTCCGAGTTCCGCGGCCAGATCCGCTGCCAGCGAGGCGTGCTCAACGCCTTACGGCAATCAAAGGAAAATCATGGGCCAGATTACGACTAGCTGGTGGCGGCCATCGTAGTGCTCAACGCCTTACGGCAATCAAAGGAAAATCATGGCGACTGAGGGTAGCAGATCCAGCCCAGGCTACTGTGCTCAACGCCTTACGGCAATCAAAGGAAAATCATTTGAAACTCGCCTTTAAAGGACTTCAGCCAGGCTTCGTGCTCAACGCCTTACGGCAATCAAAGGAAAATCATAGTCTGGATGCCGTCGAGGCTGCGGTGGGTAGTGGAGTGCTCAACGCCTTACGGCAATCAAAGGAAAATCATTCACAGAAGAGAATCTGGCCTTTGTTTGGAAAAAGGGTGCTCAACGCCTTACGGCAATCAAAGGAAAATCATTCTGTTCACAACTCCAGCTTCAATCCTGAGCAGGTTAGTGCTCAACGCCTTACGGCAATCAAAGGAAAATCATCACAGAAGTTCCCACCACCCACTGCAGCCTCAACGTGTGCTCAACGCCTTACGGCAATCAAAGGAAAATCATCCGAAGTTCTTTGGTATCCGCTGGGATGGTCACGCAGTGCTCAACGCCTTACGGCAATCAAAGGAAAATCATGGCCTTAATTTGCCCTCTAAGGCCTCTATTGTCGGTGCTCAACGCCTTACGGCAATCAAAGGAAAATCATGAGCCATCTCCTCAGCTCCAACCTGTTCACAAGTCCAACTTGTGCTCAACGCCTTACGGCAATCAAAGGAAAATCATATCCAGGGAGGGATGCCGTGGTGGCCGCCAAGAGTCCTGTGCTCAACGCCTTACGGCAATCAAAGGAAAATCATCGGATAGGGCAAAATGGTCAAAGAAAGGGGGAGACGGTGCTCAACGCCTTACGGCAATCAAAGGAAAATCATCCGAGCTAGCACTGAGCGCGTGGCCACCATGCTGGCCGGTGCTCAACGCCTTACGGCAATCAAAGGAAAATCATGCCGCACCTCAGAATCCTTGCTTTGCAAGGCTCCGATAGCC
>NZ_JANSJJ010000134.1:0-3672 GCF_047502715.1 Synechococcus sp. H55.10 | reverse complement strand
CGGTGTGGGTGGGTCGGGGAGTGTGTTTCTGTCTTGGGGTGGGCGGCGGGGCTGGTGTTGGCGTTGGGGTTGGCGTCGGGGTTGATGCCGGAGTAACTGTGACGGTGATGGTTGCTTGGTTGGAAATCAGACCTTGCGCATCCTTTACTGTGTATTGAATTGGAGTTGCAGCACCCGTGAAAGAGAAATCCGGAGTAAAAGTAACTTCCCCAGTAGTTAGGTTGACAGTGTATGTGCCTTCTCCGGGAACTGTCAGATTGGTTTGCTGTCCAGGAGAGCTTGGATCTAGGTCAATGGTACTGGGATCCAAATTAAAGACATACCCTACATCATTAGACAGAATCGTGATGGTGACTGGTGTATTTGGGGGAGTTGTAGCAGCGTCATTGTTGGCAAGAGGGTTGTAAGCCACAATTCCCCCCCCTGCCGTCATATCCCAGCCGCCGTTGATTTGATTCGTGTTTTTTGAGAACGTGTTGAAGTTTTTAACTGAGCCGGTTACATCATTGCCAACTACTGAGTATCCAAAGAATGTTTGACTAGGTGATATGCCTAGATCTTGGAAGCTTACGAAAACTCCCGATAGCGGTTGGTTTAGTCCAAAAGAAGTAATAGTCGTGTCTAGAGGTTGAGTTCCACACTTATCGCTATGCACGTTTGTATTAATAAATGTGCCTTTCGACCAAGTACCGGATCCAACTGCAACAACCGATCCGTAAATGTAATTTACGGGGTTGGGATCAAGCTTGGTGATAGCAGCCATCCTAAAAGAGTCATTGCCGCCTCTATCCAGAAGGAGAAACCCGATTTTATCTAGATTGGCACTAGGCGCAGTTATGCCACCTGGCGTGATAAAGTCAACTCTTTCTATGTTATTGAGGTTGACAGTGCCAGTATCTTTGTTTGTAAAAATATTATCTGTCCCTGCCTTAATAACCGGATTTATAGGATTGATTAAGAGAGCCTGCTCCATAGCTGTAATTCCAAGGCTGCCAGGAGTGTCTGGAGGAACGACCCAGACAATGTTACAAATCCCTGCTGCTTGGTCATTATCAACTCTTCTTAAAATAACTTGGTTAGTTGCGTCGATGAGAGAAAGCTTGTTAGTACCTACTTGGATGTTTGCTAAAACAAAGTTAGCATCCAGAGTGGGCGTGGCACCAACCTGTAAGGTATGTTGGTAACGATGCTCCACTGAGCCTTCCACAAAAATTGTGGGGGTAGCAATGGAGCTGGTCGCAGCCTCTAGAACCCAATCTGCATCGTATCCAGCATATCCTGTAAGGTTGGTAGAAGCGGCAATATCAGCTCCTGTTAGATGAGCTAGCTGCTTGATGAGAAGCTCTCCCTCTAAGCCAGATGCCACTTCGCAGCCATAGATCAAGATCTCTGCATCATCAGCCAGGCTAGATTTCCACTGCGAGAGCAAGCTTGCATATTCGGATAGGTTTTCTAGGCTGAGAAGGCTTTTGCCCAACTGTATTGAGCCCGCCTGCCCGTGAGATAGAACGTGCAAAGCTCTAACACCTTTTCGACCTCGCAGCGCCTCGGCGATCTGCTGGATCCCATCTCTGTTAGGGTCCAAAAGAATAATCTCTGTTCCAGGTCGGATCCCTGCTAGCAAGATCGACAGATCGGGCAAAGCTTGGTCGATAAAGACCAGCTCATCTTGAGCAGAGTGTTGCAGAAGTATATTCCCTGATGTAGTGGAGTCGGCATTCTCCACTCTCAAAAGCAAAATGAGCAAAGCTGTGGAAACGGATCCCAAAGTACGGCTGAGAATCTGCAGTAGCCCGGCGGGTTGCTTAGAGTTGGGCAGAGACGGTCTTGAGGTCAACATCTAACACTCCTCGCTTTTTCAGGGAATGTCTTCAAAAAAGAAAGAAACAGGACTCAATTCCAAGCGAAGCAGCTACAAATTGTCCACTCTCACTGTAACTGGGTTACTGAATACTAAAGTTCCAGATGATAGACGGACTGAAGCTCTATTGGTGATGACGATGGGTAGGGTAGGAGCCTCAGGAGAAGGTGTTGCTGCCGGCAAAGGAGTTCCGGGAGCAAGAGGAGAAGCTGGTGGCCGAGTTGCCGGCGGTTCAATGGGCACTGGAGGCGGAGTAGGCACCGGGATCCGCAGCCGACAGGGTTGATCGGATTGATTGCCTTCCGGGGCATAGCAAACTCGAATCAGATCCTCTACAAAACGCAGTCCATTAAAACTCAGCCGATCCGCTTGCTGAATGATATCGGCAATAACTTCCTCTAGGTTACGGGCAGTTCTGGAAAGAGGAATGCTAACAAACAAAATGTTCTCCAAATCCCTAACCTCAGGGGGGGCCAAGTTCGAGAAGGGCACTCGCTCCCGTTCCCGCAGCAAGATGCGATAGAGAGCCTCGCTCCAAGGAGAGACATCGACGGCTGCACTGAAAACAAATCCCCGCAGCGGTGTAGGCTGGCTGGCCTGCCGTCCCTGCCCAACGAGGTTCGATTGCACCGAAACCAATTTCCCCGGCGGCTGCGTGATCGAGCCAGAAAAGGGAATCGTAAAGCGCAAGTTGCTATCCAGGGTGGCAGTGGCCAAGGGGGGAAACAAAATCTCTCCCCGTGAGCTCAAGCCGACTAGCTGAACTGAGTTGCCTGCCGAAAAGACTGGCCCGCCTGCACAAAGAGTAGCCGTGGATCCCGGGCCACAAAGCTGACCAAAGGGATCAACGACCAGCCCCAGGATGGCAGCCGCGGAGCCGGCAGCGGGATCCCTTGTCGGCAACTCCACCCCAGCAGGATTGCCAGAGCCGCCACTACCGCAACTTTTCAGCAAAACAGTGAGGGAACCTGTAACCACAGCAGCCAGGACAAGCGCAGCCGGTCGCCAAAATCTGCTGGATGTGCCCAGTCGTCGAAACATATGCCTATGCCTCGCTCTCAATTGCGGATGTTGTTGGTTTGCAGAAGGGCTCTAGCGGGATCCCACCGTGAGAACGGCGTCGCTAAAGGATGTCACAAAACGGCTTCCCTCTCTCTCGACCCGCAGTTCGCCGCTGAGAAGATAAGAGCCAGCAGGTAGGGGAACATTACTTTGTACCCGCACCTGCAGGCGGTGCTCTCCAATAGCAGCAGGGAATAGATTGGCAAAGGGAGCTTCCAGAGCCTCGGCAAACCGCGCCAGCACAAACGTGCCTTCTGTGGCCGCCGCCAGTCGCTGGAGCTCCAGCAGGTTTAAGTCAACGCCCAGCCCAACTACATACACGGTCAGCTTCTGCCCCCGCTCTTGGGCCAGAGTTGTGAGCTCCCGAATGGTCTGGTCAATGGAGCGGGTGCTCTCGTTGTCGATGCCGTCGGTAAACACCACCAGGCGGCGGTTGAAGGTCTCATTGGGGCGAAAGTCACTTAAGAAACGCCCGGCTTCCACCGTGGCGTCATACAAGGCGGTGTTCCCACCGGGATTTGCCCGCAATACCCCTCGCCTAAGCAGTTGCTTGTCGCTGGTGAAGTCTTGCAGCAGTTGGGCCGTGCGCAAAGGCTGGCCGAGAGCCGTAGCGCCAAAACCGGCCCCTCGGTTATCAAAACGGAGCACCGCCCCCAGATCCAAGGGTGTGGTGCGAAATTGATCCAAAAGCCCAAAAACAGCTAAGAAGCGACGGGACTGGGGATCCAAAACCAACAGGCTGCCGGAGC
>NZ_JANSJJ010000133.1:0-3674 GCF_047502715.1 Synechococcus sp. H55.10 | reverse complement strand
GCTACTGCCTGCAGCAGCGAGACTACGGGCGGCTTGCCACCCCTCTTGACCGCCGATGGATCCACGCCTCCTCCCGTAGCCGTGGCTCCCACGATCTCGCCCAACCTCACACCCATCACCTTCCGCCCTGGGCCGGACTTCGCCCCCATCACGCCGCCGCCCATTCAGCCCGACCTGCCGGATCCGCCGCAATTTGGGTCAGGGGGCGGCTTTGATGTTGACCAGCCGTTTGCCTCGCTCTCTTACAAGGTGAACCTGACCAACCTGATTGTCCGAGGGGTGATTGCGAGTGTAGACATTCAGGTCTTGAATATCACTTGCGGAACGGATGTTACTGGCGTAATCCGGCCCGAGGCCCTGAGCCAGTTTAGGAACCTGCTGATTGGAAGAGGCAACACGTTCACCGACGCTAACGGATTCAACTTTAGCTATACATTTCCAACAGATCCCAGATTTTTTGATGATTTGAGGATTCTTTCCAAAGCAGTGAGACCCGTCCGAAGACTTGACGCGCAAGGACAAATCCAGATTAACGATGAATTAACTGGGGATGATATTGTCTTTATCCTGACTATCCGAGATGCTTTTGGGCAAGTCTTGCGAGTTGACGACTCAATTTTTAGTAGGGAGGAAGAACGAACAGAGATTCGTGGCTCACGGCTTAATGGAGTTCCAGCCTGTGGCAATCTCCCTCAGCCAACGCCTACCCCGACGCCGACTCCTCTGCCGCCTGTACCTACGCTGACTTCAGGCCCTACCCCTGTTCCGACGCCGGTTCCTGTAGGGCCGTCGCCTTTGTTTACCCGCTTCTTACTGCCCAATCCAGCGCCGGTCAACACGCCTGTTACTCTCACTTTTGTGGTCGATAACCGAGTGGCTGGGGCCATTCCCTTGAGTGGTCTGAACTTCCAGGCGATCTTGCCTGAGGGAGTGGCTGTTGCCAATCCTTCCACACCTGCCGGCCTTGCTAATCCAAATACCTGCGGAGGAGTTGTGGGCGCCATACCGGGGACGAGGATCATCAGTCTTTCGGGGGGGGTCTTGGCAGCAGGTGCCACTTGCGAGGTCAATGTTTCTATTCAGGCAACAGCTGCTGGGATCTACACCTTGCCACTGCTATTTGTGTCGAACAATCAGACTCTACCCAGTGCAGCTCCTCCCATCAATCTGGTGGCTAATCCCTGATGACGACTTTGGCCCGGTCTGTGATATCCATTTTGGTACGTGAGGGTAGCACGAAATGAGCGCAAAGAAGATCAAGTTCAGAAGAAATTGGTTGCGGGCTTTAGGAAGTGTTGGGACTGTTTTCTTCACCACAGCCAGCTTGGTTGGCTGCCAGCAAGCCAAGGACAAGAACGCCACCAGCTTTGTCCCTGGGCCGATCATTCCCCCTCAGGCTCCTAGCGTGCCCACTGGCGGTACCGAGGTGGGCCTACCTCCCATAGCACCACCAGGGATCCCTTTGCCAGCTCCTACGATTGTCATCCAAACTCCCGTTGCAGCCCCAACCATTCCTCCAATCCCCTCTCCTATTCCTCTCCCCACCATCAAGGCAGAAACTCCGGCTCCTTCTACTCCTTTCCCTCCTCCTCCCCCCACTCCCTTTCCTGTTGAAAAAGTTAGCGTTGATCCAGCAGAAGTTAAGTTTGACTCAGGGACGACTGTTGGCTCTATAAAAACTCTCACGCTTACGCCGTCTGCTCCTCCGGCCAACGGCAGCTTGGTGTTGAAGGTAGAAAGCAGCAACCCGCAGGTGGTGGGCGTTTCCACAACTGCTGCCTCGTTCGTAACAGTTGTCGTTCCACCGGGATCCACAGATACACCCAAGGTTGTGCTGACGCGTTTGATCCCGGCTACACAGCAGGGCAATGCCACCATCACAGTTACCCGCGACCCGGCCACAACCGCTGCCAATTATCCGGTGGGCAGCGTGAATGTTGCCGTGCCGGTGACCTTAGAGCAGCAAGAGCAGCCGCCTAGTATTACAGTTACTCCTTCTTCGATAGAGTTCCTCGATGATGACATAATTGGAGCTACTCAAGATGTAACAGTTGAGCTCAAAATAACTCCAGTTGGAGGTCAGGTTGTACTGGACATAGGTGGAACCCCTAATCCTTTTGCGCCAGGTGCTCCGTTCACTGTTTCACCTTCAACTCTTATCTTTAAGGAAGGCAATAAGGGATCTCAGCAGTTCGGGGTTATTCGATTAACCGATGGTGTGTTTGCTGGCTCCATAACTGTTAAACTAAACACAGCCCTGACTACTGCTAGTAACTTCTTAACAGGAGATATTAACATTGTGATCCCTGTCAAGTCAGCAGTTGGCTCTATTGAGATTAAGTATGATAACTCGGTAGACTGTAAGAATAATCTAGGCAAAATAGTTACTGTGGTTCCCCAAGTTACCACTAGAGGGAAGGTTCTTCCTCCTTTTACCTACACAGCAGATCCTCCTCTGCCTTCTGGAGTCACGTTCAACACGAAAGATGGTGGTATCTCTATCCAATGCCCAGCACAGGCAGGTGCACCTCCCATTGGTTCCACTCTCTCGACGCTGGTAACTGTTACAGACTCCTCGAGTCCTCCCATTTCTGGTCAAGCTCTTGTGAGCATTAAAATTAATTAAATAGTCAAACCAGCCAGTAGTTCTCTACCTCTGGAAGCGGTGAATGTTGCTGTGGCGGTGACCTTAAAGCAGCAAGAGCTGCCGCCGAGCATTGAAGTTGCTCCTGACTCCGTTGAATTTGCTGGCACAGCTCTGGTTGGAACTTCTGCTAAGCTGAGGGTTACACTCCAACCATCAGCTCCAGTTGGTGGGCAAGTTGTGTTGGATGTGAGTGGAACTCCCGATCCTTTTGTCCCTGGCGCGCCATTTACCGTTTCGACCAGCACGCTGGTCTTCAAGGAAGGCAACAAGGGGCCTCAGGAATTCGAGGTTGTTCGCCTGACGCCTAACGAAGCTGCCGGATCAGTGACCATTAAGCTCAATCCCGCGCTGACGACGGCTACCAACTTCTTGACTGCCGACCTCAGCGCTGTGATCCCTGTTGCAATCAAAGCTCTGCCGCCGACTCCACCACCTGCCACTCTTGCAATTCAGTATAAGGATACTTCCTTGAAGTGTAGCACTAACCTTAACTTGAAGCTCACTGCGCCTCCAACTGTTACCATTACCGGCGCTGTTAAAAGCCCACTCACTTTCAAAGCCGAGCCAGCACCTAATCCTCCCTTCTTTTTTGACACATCCACAGGGGTCATTTCCGTTCAATGTCCAGCGGCAGCAAACCAGCCTCCGATTGGCCTTTCTTTCTCTGCATTGATAACGGTTACGGATTCTTCGATTCCGCCAATTTCAGCTCAGAAGTTCGTAGCCATCAAAGTCGAGTAGTAAGAACTACAGCAGCCCTAAGATATTCATAAGAAGTTCCAATATGTATAAAGCTGAGGGAGATGGGAATCAAAAAGGATTATCTGGGGTGGGAAGCTGTTGTGTTGGCCAAGCCGGCTGCCCAATCCAGCAGATGATTGACTGCTTCTGGGGTTTTGGCTTCGGAGTACAGCCGCAGCAGGGGCTCGGTGCCGCTGCCGCGGATCATCACCCAACTGCCGTCGGCAAGGGTAAACTTGTGGCCGTCTTTGTCGAAATGCTTAATCACCTTCTGCCCCAAAATCTC
>NZ_JANSJJ010000132.1:0-38564 GCF_047502715.1 Synechococcus sp. H55.10 | reverse complement strand
CTCCGTCCCGCTGCCGCGAACAGCAACCGGGGCTGGGAACCAGCCTCGTGAGTCTTGGATGCTTCAGCTCTACTTCACAGACCCGGTACACGGGATCAATGAAGCAACTGGGGCAGAGGAAGAGACAAAAATCTCACCGTAAAGCGGATGGGGAAACCCCACCCGCCTGCGCGGTGGGGTAGTTCATGCGAAAAGTCAAGGGAAATCCGCTCGCCCGTGGGGGGATCAGCATGAGCGTCAGGAGGAAGCCGCCGTCTCAACCTGCTGTACCTGCAACGAAGCAATCGGAAAATGCCGCTCCAACAAAGCCGGGATCCCTTGGGGAGAAACGCCGCTGTAGCGAGCCTTGTCGGGCATGAACACCACGTTCGGCCCCCGTTTGCAGTCCTTCATGCAGCCCACTCCCTGCACCCGAATGGTCTCCGGGTAGGCTGCCAAGTGTGCCTGCAGAGCCTGTATCACCTCCAGCGCCCCCCGCCGACAGCAATCAGACTTCTGACAGACCAAGACGACCCCTTTCCTCGCTTCCTCCGATCCGGGAGCGGCCTTCGGGGAAGACATGGCTGCTACCGGGGAAGCCTGGACAGGAACCACGTGGCAGAGCACCCATTTCTCCCGCCCCTTGAGCAGATCCACTTCCCGCTCCCCCGCAATCTGCACCCTATCTCCAGGTTTGAGGCTGCGGTAGAGCTCAGAGCGCAGCGGCTTGGGGATCTTGCCGGCAAACACTTCCGCTCCGGCCTGCCAGCGCAAGTACTTGAGCTTGCCATCCTTATCGGGAAGAAATCCCAGGAACTGACCTTCTGACTCGAACGGGATCCTTTGCTTAGCCAACTTGCTCATCTTGTCCCCCAGGCTCGGTGTTGAGCTGCCAACACGTCTCTAGGCTGTCCAATAACTCCCGCCGCCGCGCCGTGTATTGGCGGATCACGCTGCGCACCTGCAACAGGGCCAGAGGCGTGTCCACCTGCACCTGCAAATGGCCATCTCCCGTACAAACTGCCGGGATCCCCAACTCCAGCAGCCGCCGCCCAATGCGCCAGCGTTCCCCTAAGGGGATCTGCAAACAATAGCTGCCCTCAAAAGATACAGGGTTCATGGCTAGGAGCAAAACCTCGGCAAATAAATCTAAACCCAATCGGGCAGTAATGATATGAATTTTCAACAAATGCTTACAAAAATAAGCCCTCAGGTTTAAGGACAGGCCACCTGGCCGGCGAACCTGCCCCAGATCCTGACTAGGCTCTGCCGTCCATCAAGCCAAACACTAGGCTGTCGTTGGCCAGGAAGTGGTTGAGGTGGAAGGCCCGGTCTTCCGTCTTGAGCAGAATCTGCTCGTAGAGGTAGCGGGTGGCACGATCCCCTAAGCTTTCCGCTTGGGCGGCTTGGCGCCGCAGCAAATCGATGATGGCCTGCTCTGCCGCCAGGTCATTTTGCAACATTTGCCGCGCCTCAAAAGCGCCATCCGGCTCAGGGGTAAAGCAGCAGAGGCGGGCCAAGGTGCTGAAGGTGGCTACCGGCACACCCCCCAGACCTTCGAGGCGTTCTCCCAGGTCGTGGACATGTTCCCTCACCTGCTCGTAGTGATCCTTGAACAATTGGTGTAGCGGGTAGAACTCGGTGCCCTCTACTACGAAGTGATGCTTCTGGTACTGCAAGTACAGCCCTTGGAAGCTGGCCAGAAGGGCGTTCATCCCCTCGCAGATCGGCTGGGTCACCTCCAGGCCGAGGGAGACAGGGTTGTTGCGCACGCTGTTGAAGGACTGGCGCAAGGTTGAGGTTTCAGACATAGGGCAAGGTTCTCCGAAGTAAGAGAGCTAATTGTCCAGCCTACTCGAGTGGACAGATCCAGGGTTTCTTGGGGCTATCCTCACCCCAGCATAGTCTAACTCAACAGTTCTTGTGAATAGCTCTCAACAAAGTGCTTGTTGCAGCAGAACCGGTGGGCTGGTCAGAGAGTAGCCGCATCTTCCCGATTTACACTGGACTGGGAGCGTTAGCCCAGTTGATCCCGTACTTGGGGATGGAGCATGTCGCAAACGGAGCCAGAAAGCCACTCCTGGATAGAAAAACTGATTCGCCTAACCCATCAAACAGTTGCGCGGGCTGGGGGGAAACCGCAGGAACCTTGGGATTGGGCCGGCCACCTGTTCAAAGAGAGCCTGCTGGAAGCAGAGGCAGAAATGGGCCACTGTAATGTCCTGGTGATTGGCAAAAGTGGGGTGGGCAAAAGCACCTTGGTCAACGCGGTGTTTAAAGATGAGCTGGCCCGCACTGGTGTTGGCAGCCCTGTTACCCGCCACATTCGCCAATACTCAAAGCAAGGCTGCCCAATCACCATCTACGATACACCTGGCATGGAATTGGCGGGAGACCAGAATATCCAGATCCGCCTCGAGGTGTCCCAACTGATCGACGAGCTGCGCCTCAAGGATCCCGAACATCACATTCACATTGTTTGGTATTGCATCCACCACGAGCTGAAGCGGCTGGAGGAAACCGAGCGCAAGTGGCTAAAGGATTTGGAACTCAAAGATGTGCCGGTCATCTTAGTCTTGACCCAATGCCTGGAATATCCCAATCCCGAAGAGAGCGAGTTTTTTCAGTACTTGCAGCGCCAAAATCTCCCTGTTCGCTACATTGTTCCTCTTTTGGCTAAGGACAAGGTCATTAACCGGCAACTCACCATCCCCGCCCACGGGCTAGAGCACCTAATCGGCTGCACCTCGGAGCTGCTGCCAGAGGTAGCCCGCCTTGCCTTTATCCGCCAGCAATTGCTGCGGGTGGATCTCAAGGCCGATGCCGCTTTTAAGTATGTATCGGGCTATGTGGCCAGCGCAGCGTTCATCGGCGCCGCACCTCTTCCTTTTGCCGATGCCCCTCTACTGGCAGCAGCACAAGTGGGCATGATTGCCAATATCAGCTTTATCTTTGGCTATAAAGCCTCCCCTTCTTTTTACTACTCTTTGATGGCGGCTTTGGCGGGAATTGGGGGCGCAGTAGTCACTGGGCGGGCCATTGTCTCAAACCTGCTGAAGTTGATCCCCGGCGTGGGATCCCTGGCAGGCGGCATCATCCAGTCCACCACAGCGGCTACCCTGACCCTTTCCCTTGGCCTGGCCTATATCGAGCTGATGAAGGCCATCGCCCGCGCCGAAATCCAAGGGATCCAGCTTTCCCAGGCCCAGATGCAGGAGATCTTTGTGCGCGAGTACCGAGAATATGCCGCTTCGGGACGCAAAACCCTCAAATAGGAGTGGACATTGGATCTGATTCTGGAGCAGGGGAAGCTCGTGCGCTCTCGAACCCAAAGGTGCCTTGGACTAGGTAGAGTGGCCGGCCTTTCACTTCTTCAAAAATGCGGCCCAGATACTCTCCAATCACGCCCAGGCTAATCAACTGGATCCCGCCCAAAAACAAGGTCATCACCGCCAAAGAGGCGTAGCCGGGCACATCGGAGCCAAACAGCAAAGTACGAATGACGAGGAAAAAGCCATACAGCAGAGCCGCCAGCGAGATCGCCAAGCCCAGATAGCTCCACACCCGCAAGGGCCAAGAGCTAAAAGAGGTGATGCCTTCTATGGCTAGGTTCCACAGCCGCCAGTAGTTCCACTGGGTTTTGCCGCGAAAACGGGGGGCGCGGTCGTAAAAAATGGCCACCTGCCGGTAGCCTACCCAGGCAAAGATCCCTTTCATAAAGCGAGTGCGCTCCCGCAGTTGCTTGATGGCGTCTACCACCTGCCGATCCAACAGCCGAAAATCTCCTGTATTGCGCGGGATCCGCACCTGGCTGAGCTGGTCAATGACCCAATAAAACCCATTGGCGGTGAAGCGTTTTAGCCAGCTTTCCCCTTGGCGGCTGCGGCGCACAGCGTACACCACCTGGTAGCCCTGCCGCCACTGCTGCAGCATTTCCGGGATCAGCTCTGGGGGATCCTGCAGGTCGGCGTCGATGGGAACAACGGCTCTGCCCGCAGCGTAGTCCAAGCCGGCGGTAAGGGCAATTTCCTTGCCAAAACAGCGGGAGAGGTTCACCACCTTGATGCGGGGATCCTGGCGATGGAAGGCAATAAGCTTTTCCAGCGTGTCGTCCTGGCTGCCGTCGTTGACACAGATGATCTCGTAGGGGATCCCCAATGGATCCAAGGTTAGGCGCAGGCGCTCGAACAGGTGATCCAGGTTCTCCGCCTCATTTTTGCAGGGGATGACAACCGAGAGCTCAGGGGCAGCAGTCTCAGAGGACATAGAAGAGCAGGGATCCCGTACCTGGCGATTATTCTGCCATCACGGGGTGCTATGGGTTTGCCGACATCTCCGCCACAATTGAGCGCAGCTCATCCTCCGAGATGCGGTAGACCTCGTTGCAGAACTGGCAAACCGCCTCTGCTCCCTTGTCGGTACGGATCATGTCGATGAGCTCGTCCCGCCCCAACATGCGCAGCGCCCCCTTCACCCGGTCGGAATTGCACTTGCAATAGAAGCGGATGGCGCGCATTTCCGGCGCGATCTTGAGATCCAAGTCGCCCAAGCAAATTTGCAACAGCTCCCGCAAACCGCCACCACAAGCCAGCATCGGGCTAAATTCCTCCACCTTGGCCAAACGGGCCTCCATTTCCGGGATCAGGCTGGCCGGCGCCCCTGGCATCAGTTGCAACAACACTCCACCGGCAGCCCGCACCCGCTGCGAATCGAGGTTGACCCCCAAAAGGACTGCCGAAGGGATCTGCTCTGAGGAGGAGAGGTAGTAGCTGATATCGTCTCCCACCTCTCCCGAAACCAGCTCCACCGCGCTGGTGTAAGGCTGGCCGTACCCCAAGTCCCGCAGCACATGGAGGTAGCCATAGCGCCCAACGGCTTGGCCCACATCCAACTTGCTCTCAGGGGTGAGGGGAAGCTCGATGGCCGGGTTGCTCACATAGCCGCGTACCGTGCCGTCCAAGCCGGCATCCACCCAGATGTTGCCCAAGGGGCCATTCCCTTTCAGTTGCAGGTTAATCCGCGCCTGGCGTCGCTTTAGGTTGGCCGCCAGCAACAGGGCTGCGTTCATGGCCCGCCCCAGGGCCACCGTCGCCACATAGGAAAGCTTGTGCCGCTCCCGGGCCTCTTGCACCGCCTGGGTAGACACCAAGCCCACCACCCGAATCTTGCCCTCCGCCGCCGTGGCCCGGATCAGGTGATCCGGCAGAGATGAGGGAGCAGCCTCAGAAGGATCCTGAGAACCTTTCGCTCGCTTCAATCGTTCTGACCCAGAGGCATCCGTCATCGCAACCTCAACGCATGTCCTAAAGCAAGCCTGCAGGGATCCCCTGGCGACTTAACTTTCACCCTCGATTGTAACCCCTCTCTTGCCGGACTTGGGGGAGAGCACTCTCCTGTTGGGGTGGGCATGAGACCGTCCCTTTTCTGGGAGAGACTTTAAGAAGTGTGAAGATCTGAGATGGTAGACGGCAAGCATATCGGAAAATAGCTTGCGGGTATGCTCGTCATACTCTTTAAAAAATCGACTTGAGGATGGATATCCATGAGTGTTGTTACGAAATCGATTGTGAACGCGGACGCGGAGGCCCGCTACCTCAGCCCGGGGGAACTGGATCGAATCAAGTCCTTTGTTGCCTCGGGTGAGAAGCGGTTGCGCATTGCTCAAGTCTTAACCGAGTCTCGTGAGCGCATCGTCAAACAAGCTGCCGACCAACTCTTCCAGAAGCGCCCTGACATCGTCTCCCCAGGTGGCAATGCTTACGGAGAGGAGATGACGGCGACTTGCCTGCGGGATATGGACTACTACCTGCGCCTGATCACCTACGGTGTCATTGCCGGCGACGTCACCCCCATCGAAGAGATCGGTCTGGTGGGTGTCCGCGAGATGTACAACTCTTTGGGCACACCCATTCCGGCGGTGGCCGAGAGCATTCGTCAAATGAAGCAGGTGGCCATGGGTCTGCTCTCTCCCGACGATGCGGCTGAAGCCGGCTACTACTTCGACTTTGTGGTGGGGGCAATGAGCTAGTCCCTCATTGTTTTTGCTGCACAACCGTTTGCTGTTCACCGACTTGATAGGAAGCTCATCATGCAAGACGCGATTACCGCTGTGATCAACAGCTACGATGTCCAAGGCAAGTATCTGGACAACTCGGCTATGGAGAAGCTGAAAGCTTTCTTCGCCACGGGCGAGTTGCGGGTGCGGGCGGCTGCCACCATCGCGGCCAATGCCTCCACCATCGTCAAGGATGCGGCTGCCAAGGCCTTGCTGTACTCTGATCTCACCCGTCCCGGTGGCAACATGTACACCACCCGTCGCTATGCCGCTTGCATTCGCGACATGGACTACTACCTGCGCTACGCCACCTACGCCATGCTGGCCGGGGATCCCTCCATTCTCGATGAGCGGGTGCTGAACGGGCTCAAGGAGACCTACAATTCGCTGGGAGTGCCCATTGGGGCCACCATCCAGGCCATCCAAGCCATGAAAGAGGTGACGGCCGCTCTGGTGGGTGCTGATGCCGGCAAGGAAATGGGTGTGTATTTCGATTACATCTGCTCTGGTCTGAGCTAGCTACCAGCGCCATTGCTTCGGCGTAAGGTTCATTGTCCAACGAGCACGACGGGCGACTTGCCGCAGGGATCTGGTGTGCTGATGGGGGTACGCGAGCTTTCTGAGGTAGGTCGCCTGTTTTGCTGGTCAAGACGGCCCATTTCGTTGTTGAGCGGGGATCCCATATCATGCGCATGTTTAAGATCACGGCCTGTGTGCCCAGCCAAACCCGGATTCGCACCCAGCGGGAGCTGCAAAACACCTACTTCACAAAGCTGGTGCCCTACGAAAACTGGTTTCGGGAGCAGCAGCGCATCCAGAAATCGGGTGGCCGTATCCTGAAGGTAGAGCTGGCCACGGGCAAGCCTGGGATGGACGTAGGACTGCTGTAGTTTCCCTATCCCTTTGTTTCTTTCCCTCAGATACTGAGAATAGCCCTCTCCAGATCCGGTATGCCCAGCTCCAAAAGATGTGCCCTTGGGGCTGGGGTAGCGGATCTGGTTGTTTCATGGGAGGGATAGATGTTGCCTCATGTGCCGGCCCGGCTGGAACCGATCATCGCTGCTTACAACCTGAGCAAGGTTTACCCGGTGGCCATCAAGGAGCCGGGAGTGGTGGGCACCCTGCGCCACTTCTTTCGCCGCACCTACCGCTACATCCCGGCAGTGCAGTCCATCAGCTTTCAGGTTCAGCCGGGGGAGGTGGTGGGGTTCTTGGGGCCGAACGGAGCAGGCAAGACCACCACCCTCAAGATGTTGACCGGCTTGATCTATCCTTCTGGGGGCACGCTGCAGGTGGTCGGCCACGTGCCCTACCGGCGCGAGCCATCTTTTTTGCGGCAGATCACCCTGGTGATGGGGCAGAAGCAGCAGCTCATCTGGGATCTGCCGGCGATAGACTCTCTGCGGATTAACGCCGCCGTTTACGAGATCCCGGAGAAGGAGTTTCGCGAACGGGTGGGGGAGCTGGCGGAGCTGCTCAACTTGGCAGGCAAGCTGAAGCAGCCGGTGCGCAAGCTTTCCCTAGGGGAGCGGATGAAGGCGGAGCTGTTGGCGGCCCTGGTGCACCGCCCGCAGATCTTGTTTTTGGATGAGCCCACCTTGGGGTTGGATGTCAACGCCCAGGTCAGTGTGCGGCAATTTTTGCGGGATTACAACCGCCGCTACGGGGCGACGGTATTGTTGACCAGCCATTATATGGCCGATATCACCGCGCTGTGCCAACGGGTGTTGGTCATCAACGCGGGGCGGCTCATCTACGATGGTGACCTGGAGGCGCTGCTGGAGCGCTTTGCCCCCTACCGAGAAGTCAAGTTGGAATTGGCCCGTCCTTGCTCTGTTGCCCAACTGCAGCGTTATGGGGAGGTGCGCAGCGAGGGGGATCCCGACGGCTGCGAGGCGCGGCTGTGGGTGCAGCGGGAGCAGCTTACCCAGACGGTGGCCCAGTTGTTGGCGGAGCTGGAGGTGTTGGATCTAACAATAACAGATCCGCCCATCGAGGAAGTGATCGGGCGGGTGTTTGCGGATGGGATCCCTTTGGCCAGCCCATAACAGTGTTGAGTTGCTTGGATGGCCATAAAGGATCCCGTCTCGCCGCGCAAACCGCTTGGCTGGATACGGGATTGCCACCCTCCCATCAGATTTTTTGAGTAGCGGCCTCCCGCTGTTCAGGGGTAGAGCGCGCCGCGTGCAGGGCAAAGTAGAGCTTATTGAGGGCATTCATGTAGGCTTGGGCCGAAGCGACAATGATGTCGGTGTTGGCGGCATGGCCGGAGAAGATGCGGTCTTCGTGGCGCAGGCGGATGGTCACTTCCCCGATGGCGTCGATGCCGGCGGTAACCGATTGGACGGAAAACTCGATCAGCCTGTTGGGGATGTTGACAATGCGGTTGATGGCCTTGTACACCGCATCCACCGGGCCTGTGCCTACGGCCGCATCTACCCGCTCTTCCCCCTCAGGAGTGATCAGGCGCACCGTGGCGGTGGGAGCCTCGCGGTTGCCGCACACCACTTGCACATGCTCTAGACGGTAGAGTTCGGGCACCGAGCGAGTTTCGTCGTTAACAATTGCTTCCAGATCCAGATCGGAGATTTCTTTTTTCTTGTCGGCCAGCTCTTTGAAGCGCAAGAAGGCTTTGTTCAAATCCTGCTCCGACAGCTCGAACCCCAGTTCTTTCAAGCGAGTGCGGAAGGCATTACGGCCCGAGTGCTTGCCCAACACCAAGGTGCTCGATTGCAGGCCGATGGTCTGGGCGTCCATGATCTCGTAGGTCTGGCGGTTTTTGAGCATGCCGTCCTGGTGGATGCCCGATTCGTGGGCAAAGGCGTTGGAGCCGACGATGGCCTTGTTGGGCTGCACCAGCAGGCCGGTGAGGTTGGAGACCAGACGGGAGGTGCGGTAGATCTCCTGCGTTTTGATGTGGGTGAGGGGCTTCTCGGAGTCTACGGGCAGGCCGAAGTAGGGGTTGAAGTAGCTGCGCCGCACGTGCAGGGCCATCACCAATTCTTCCAGCGCCGTGTTGCCGGCCCGCTCGCCAATGCCGTTGACCGTCACTTCCACCTGACGTGCGCCTTGCTTAATCGCTTCCAGGAAGTTGGCCACCGAGACGCCCAAGTCGTCGTGCCCGTGCACAGAAAGGATCGCTTGCTTGATGTTGGGCACGTTCTCGCGGATGCCCTTGATCAGTTGGCCGAACTCCTCCGGCATGACGTAGCCGACGGTGTCGGGGATGTTGATGGTTTTGGCTCCCGCCCGAATGGCTGCCTCGATCACCTGGTACAGAAACTCCGGATCGGAGCGGGTGGCGTCCATCATGGAAAACTCCACATCCTCCACGAAGGACTTGGCATAAGCCACCATCTCTTCGGCAATTTGCAGCACTTCGGCGCGGGTCTTGCGCAACTGGTACTTGAGGTGAATGTCGGAGGTGGAGATGAAGGTGTGAATGCGCGGCTTGGCGGCAGGCTTGAGGGCTTCGGCGGCTGCCTCAATATCCGGCTTGAGGGCGCGGGCCAGGCTGCAAATCACAGGGCCATCGGGGGTGCCCACCTGTTCGGCCACCTTCTGCACCGCCTCGAAATCGCCAGGGCTGGCATAGGCAAACCCCGCTTCGATGATGTCCACTCCCAGCCGGGCCAGTTGCCGGGCAATGGCCAGCTTTTCTTCGGTGTTGAGGGTGGCGCCGGGGCACTGCTCCCCGTCGCGCAGGGTGGTGTCGAAAATGAGCACGTGATCGAGGGCTTGGCCATCAAATGCAGCGACCGCGGCAGCATCCATAACGGTTACTGGGATAACGAAACATTGCCAACCTTTATTCTGACATTAGTTGGCAGGGGTTCTGACCCTGCTGGGGGGAGATTGGGGTGGTCTCTGTTGGAATGCCGGTTGGCTTGGGTCTTGCAATTTTTCTCCTGGGATCCCCGGCGGCAGGCGGATCCCGAAGGCGCAAGCCAGCAGGTGTTCGTATTCTTTCTCGTCCTTGAGGGGGCGTTCCCGGCGGCCTTCTGGGGTGGTCTCGATCCATTTAAAGAGGGAGCCATCGGCGCGGGCGGTGAGGGTGATCCGTCCGCTGGGGGTGGCCAGGCTGCACAGGCGCAGGCGGGTAAACCTGGATGCCGGCGACGTTTGGTGGAAGCGGCACATGGGCTCGAACTCCTGCAGTTGGCGCGGGATCCGATCCAGCAGGAAGAGGGTTTTCCAGGTGCGATCCGGTCGTTCCTGTTGAACCAGCCAGTAGCGTGCGGGAGCTGCGGGCCAGGGGGTGAGGCGGTAGCGCCCTTCCGCCTGGGCTTGGATGCTGGGATCCCCCAACCGCAACGGCTCCCGAAAGGCATCTCCATAGCCCACATCTGCCAGCCATGTTTCATCGCCGCAGCTCACCTGCAGGGCCAGATGGTCGCATTCGGGGCCAAAGCAGCCATCAGTCCGAGTAGCGTGAACGGCCCGGCTCACCTGTCCCGAGAGCAGATGGACCGAAAACCCCATCCCCTGCAGAGCAGCGGCCAGCAGGCTGTTCAGTTCAAAGCAAAAGCCGCCCCGCCGCTCGCGGACGATTTTTTGGAACAAGAAATCCCGCTCCAGGCGAATGGGGCGACCCCAGTGAATATCCAGATTTTCAAACGGCACCCGCAGCAGGTGGGCCAGGTGGATTTGGCGTAGGGTTTGCGGGGTGGGCTGGGTGGGGCCGACGTAGCCAATGCGCTCCAGGTAGGCCCTGATTTGGGCAGGCGTCAGCGGCTCTAGCATCAGCACGGGAACCCGTTGGGTTGGCGGCAAGCGAGCATCTGGCCTACCCTAGCCTTACCGCAGCTCCCCGACCAGAGCCAGAAGAACAGTTTTACCCCTGCTGCAAGACGGGCAATTTTTTCGCTCTCAGCCTCGATTTTGTAGCCGCCGACACCCCCCTATCGGCAGAAGATGAAGTCGTATTGACACCGCCGGTCAGCAGGGGCTGAACAGGAAGAATAAAGGGAGAATGCTACGATAACGTCAAGAAAAAAAGAAGGCGAAGCGTTACATGGCAGAATACACTCGGTCGATTTCCTTTTACGGGCGGGAAATTGACATCAATATCGGGCTGATGGCTCCCCAGGCAGGGTGTGGGGTCTGGCTGACTTCGGGCGAAACTTCGATTCTGGTCACAGCCACCCGGCAGGCGGGGCGGCCTGGTGTCGATTTCATGCCCCTGTTGGTCGATTATGAAGAGCGCCTCTACGCCGCCGGACGGATCCCGGGGGGATACTTGCGGCGGGAAGGTCGGCCACCGGAACGGGCCACTCTGATCTCTCGTCTCATAGACCGACCCATTCGTCCGTTGTTCCCGGAATGGCTGCGGGACGACGTGCAGGTGGTGGCCACCACCCTCTCGGTGGACGATGCAGTGCCGCCCGATGTGCTCTGCATTTTGGGAGCCTCGTTGGCGATTCACGGCGCTCGCATCCCCTTCAACGGACCGGTGGCGGCAGTGCGGGTGGGCTTGGTCAAGGATGAATTTATCCTTAACCCCACCTATGCCGAAATTGAGGCCGGCGACCTGGATCTGGTGGTGGCCGGCTGTGCCGATGGCGTGATCATGGTGGAAGCGGGGGCCAACCAACTGCCGGAGAAGGACATAGTGGAGGCCATCGAGTTTGGTTTTGAGGCCATTCAAGAGCTGCTCAAGGCCCAACAGCAAGTCTTCGCAGATCTCAACATCACTCCTGTAGAGCTGCCCCCTCCCCCTGTCAATGAGGAGCTGGTTGCCTTTGTGGCAGAGCAGGCTCAGGAGGGCATTCGCTCTATCCTCAGGCAGTTCCTGGACAAGACCAGCCGCGAGCAGCAACTGGAGGCGATCAAGGCTAAGCTAGAGGCCCAAATCCAAGCGCGGCCAGAGGGGGATCCCTTGCGGCTTTATCTGCTGGAAAACCCCAAAGAATTGGACAATCAGTTTAAGGCCCTCACCAAGAAGCTGATGCGCCAGCAGATCCTGCGGGAGGGGGTGCGGGTGGATGGGCGCAAGCTGGACGAGGTGCGACCGGTCTCTTGCCGGGTGGGTTTGATCCCGCGGGTGCACGGCAGCGCTCTGTTCAACCGCGGCCTCACCCAAGTCCTTTCCATCACCACCCTCGGCACTCCCGGCGATGCCCAGGAGCTGGACGACTTGCACCCGGTGGATGAAAAGCGCTATATGCACCACTACAATTTTCCGGGCTTTTCGGTGGGGGAAACGCGGCCCTCGCGCTCGCCGGGACGACGGGAGATCGGCCATGGGGCGCTGGCCGAGCGGGCCTTGGTGCCGGTGCTGCCCAGGGAAGAGGAGTTTCCCTATGTGGTGCGGGTGGTGTCGGAGGTGCTTTCTTCCAACGGCTCTACCTCAATGGGATCCGTCTGCGGCTCTACTCTGTCCCTGATGGACGCGGGGGTGCCGATCAAAGCGCCAGTCAGCGGGGTAGCCATGGGCCTGATCAAGGAGGGGGATGAGGTGCGCATCCTCACCGACATCCAGGGCATCGAGGACTTTCTGGGCGACATGGACTTCAAGGTGGCCGGCACACGGGCCGGGATCACCGCTTTGCAGATGGACATGAAAATCACCGGCATCACCGTGGATGTGGTGGAGAAAGCCATCCAGCAGGCCAAGGCCGGGCGGGAGTTTATCCTCGACAAGATGCTGGAGGTCATCCCTGCCCCTCGACCCCAGTTGGCCAAAACAGCCCCCCGTCTGCTCACGTTCAAGGTGGATCCCGAGGATATCGGCAAGATCATCGGCCCTGGTGGCAAGACGGTGCGCGGCATCACGGAAGCGACAGGTGCCAAGGTGGACATCAGCGACGATGGCACGATCACCGTGTCCTCCTCGGTGGGCAGCCAGGCGGAAGCGGCGCGGGCGATGATCGAAAACCTGGTGCGGCGGGTGGAAGAGGGGCAGGTGTACTTGGGCAAGGTTACCCGCATCATCCCCATCGGCGCCTTTGTGGAGTTCTTGCCGGGCAAAGAAGGCATGATCCACATTTCGCAACTGGCGGAGTACCGCGTCACCCGGGTAGAAGATGAGGTTGCTGTGGAGGATGAGGTGGTGGTCAAGGTGCGCAGCATCGATCACAAAGGCCGCATCAACCTCACCCGTCTTGGCATCAGCCCTGAGGAAGCCGCGCGGGTGCGCAACCATCACCCCTGAAGCTGCGGTTTCCCCCCAGCAACTGGGATCCCCTCGACAGCCAGAATGGCAGAGAAAGCTCCCTCTTGCTTGCTCGCGTCTGCAGTGCCGCCCGCTCCTGACTTTCTCACGGCTCAAGCTCCTGTTTCTCAAGCTCGGCCGTCGCCCTCGCGGCGGAGGCTGGGTTGGGCCTTGGCTTGGGGCTTGGGGTGGGCCACCCTGCTCAACCTTTCTGCCCAGCATCCGTTGTTGCTGCGGCTGGAGAGCGACTCCCAGGAATGGCTCTACGCCCATCGCGGCCCTCAGCAACCTTCTCCAAAAGTGGTGATCGTCGGCATCGATGGCCGCATCGATGGGCAGGGAGAAAATGGTGATGGCCAGCACAATGTTGACTTTCTCCTGGAACGGGCGAACTACGCCGGCCTGACCTTGCGCCTGCTGGAAGAGGCCGAGGCCAGGGTGGTGGTGCTGAACCTGCCCAGCAGCTTTGTGGTGCCCCAAAACCTGGGCAACGAAAACCTGGATGCCCCCTTGCGGCAGGTGGTGCAGCGCTACCCGGATCGCTTGGTTTTGGCCACCCGCAGCAGCGAGAGCTTTGGCCGGGCCGAGATCAACATCTACAACCACTTCTTGCCCTTTTCGTCCTTGCGACTGGAGTATTTGGTGCCGCCAGAGCACGTGCAAGGGGTGGTGCAATACCAAGTCGATGGGGCCGGGATCCTGCGCCAGGCCCAGTTGCGAGGGCTCTACCTGCGCCGCGACAGCCAAGAGGAGCAGATGTTTGCCTCTGTGGAAGCGCTGGCTTTTGCCAAGTACGACCCGGAGCGGGCCAGCCGCTGGTTTCGCCAGCGGGGTTTGCAGCCAGTTCAATTCAACCCCCTCGGATCCCAGCACAGCATCCCCATCATTCCCATCGAGCAGATCTGTCCGCCGGTGATCCCCCAGACGGGATCCGGCTCCCCGACGCTCAGCCCCGGCCAAGCCTGCCGCGGCCAGGAAGGGATCCCTCCCCTCAACCCCAAAGTTGCCGACCAATTGCGGGACAAAATTGTCCTGGTGGGCTTTGTGGGCGGCTACCCAGAGACCTTCCCGGTGCGAACGGCGGATGGATCCCAGATTGCGGCAGTGGAGCTGCAGGCGCAAATCTTGTCCAGCCTGCTCACCGGAGACGTGTACCACTCCCTGCCGTCAGGGCTGGCAGGCGGGGTGGTCTTGCTGCTGGGAGCAGGGACGGGACTGCTCTTGGTACTTTATCGCCCCTCCCTGCGACTGAACCATTGGGACTGGCAACAACAGGGGTTTCTCCTGCGGCCCCTGGTGGGGCTGGCCGTTTACGAAGGGTGGGCTGTGGCCCAGTTTCTGCTGTGGCGTTGGGTTTGGCCTTTCGTTTTGCCGGCCTTGGCCAGTGGGTTAACAGGGGTGAGCCTGCTGCTCACTCTGGTCATTGTGGAGAACCAGGAGCGGCTTTTGGCTCAACAACAAGAATTGGAGCGCTTGCGCCGAGCCGAACAGGAGGCCGCCGTCGACCAGGCCCGCAAGCTGCTCTACCGAGTAGCCACCGACATTCACGATCGCGAGCTGCAGGAGCTGAAGGTGGTGATGGACGACCTGGAGAGCCTGCAATGGCAACAGCAGCAGGGGAAAGACTCTGACCCCGCCATCTACGATCGCCTGCTGGAACAACTGGAGAGGATCGGGCGGGGCATTCGCGAGCAGCTCAACGACGTGCGCACCCTGGCCACCAAGCTGCATATCTCCCCCAGCTTGCGGGAAGGCTTGCACCGGGGCATCGACACCTATCTGGACGAGCTGATTCAGACGGGCAGCCTGACCTTGTCCGTAGAGCGCCACCTGCAACCTCTGCAGGAGCCCAACACCAGCGAGTGGTTCGACCAACGGGAGGACATCTTGCGTTTTTTGCGCGAGGCCATCGGCAATGTCATCGCCCACGTACAGCCCCCCAAAGGCAGTGCTTCTTTCGTCAGGGTGTCGCTGGCACAAACGGAGCGACATTGTTGCCTATCGGTAGTCAATGACGGCGTTGAATACGCTCCCAGCCCTGGTGGCGGCTACGGCAGCAAGGCCATGAATACCATCGCCCGCTATCTACCCAAGGGATCCTGGCACCGCACCCAGACCCCAGAAGGCCATACCCACGTCGAGCTGCACTGGGAAATGCCCAGCCTTTATAGTCGTTTTAAACAAGATTAAGACACTTTGCCGCCAGCCCAAGCGCTCCGCGCCGCTCACGCGACCACCCCCAGCCCCTCTCCCAGAGGGAGAGGGGAGTTAGAGCGGGACCTGCGCGACAGCGTTGCGGAACAATAACGACGTAGAGAAACGTTTCATTGCTATTTGACAATGACTGCAACCTCAGAGATCTCGCCTGCAAGTAGAAAAAAAGACCCTGGCCAGGGGCCAGGGTTGCTAGGCCAGCTCAGCGCTAGACTCAACTAGCAAGGGGCTTGTTCAGGCAAAGAATAGCTCTCCTGCCCTACTGCCCTAGGGATTGTAACCAGCCGATCAGGGTAGAGCCGGACAGAGATTCAAACAGGATCAGGGCAACAAAGCCGATCATCGCCAAACGCCCGTTCAGTCGCTCTGCATACTCGGTAAAGCCCACCCGCGGAGTGGTGTCCACATACATTTCCGGCTCGATAGCATAATTGTTTAGGCGGCCGCCTTCTTCAACAACGACGGAGCGATATCGGCTCATAGGGTTCTCCTTGTTTCTTCCTTACCTAGTTTAGCTCGTTTTGCATAGGATTGTAAAGTTTTGTTTACGGCTTTGTGGATGCCCGGCACCCTGAGCTTCCCGACAAAGGCCGACTAGGCGAGGAACAACTTGTAGGCGGGGTTGTGGCTCTCGTCCCAGTAGCGATAGCTCAACGTATCCAGAAAACGCTGCCACTCGGGCATTTCGCAGGTGGGCACCTGCATGCCGATGAGAACGCGACCGTAGTCGGCGCCGTTGTTGCGGTAGTGAAACAGGCTGATGTTCCAATTGGGGCTCATGCAAGACAAGAACTTCAGCAAAGCTCCGGGCCGTTCGGGGAACTCGAAGCGGTAGAGCAGCTCATTTTCCGCCAGCAGAGAGCGCCCGCCCACCATGTGGCGCAGGTGCAACTTGGCCAGCTCATCGTCGGTGAGATCCAAGGTCTTGAAGCCGGCCCGCTCCAGATCCAGAGCCACCGCTTGGGCATCGGCCCGATCCCGCACCTGCAGCCCGACAAAGATATGGGCTTCTTGCTCGTCGGCGATGCGGTAGTTAAACTCGGTGAGGTTGCGCTGGCCAATGTGGGCACAGAACCGGCGCAGGCTGCCGCGTCGTTCCGGAATGGTGACGGCAAAAATGGCTTCCCGCTGTTCGCCGATTTCGGCCCGTTCGGCCACAAAGCGCAGGCGGTCGAAGTTCATGTTCGCCCCACAAGCGACCGCCAGCAAAGTCTGTCCTTGGATGCCGGTGCGGCTCACATAGGCTTTGAGGCCGGCAATGGCCAGAGCTCCGGCAGGCTCCAAAATGGAGCGGGTATCTTCAAAGACATCCTTGATGGCGGCACAGGTGTCGTCGGTAGTCACCAGGAGGATCTCGTCCACGTACTGCTGACAGAGGCGGAAGGTCTCTTCCCCCACTTCCCGCACTGCCACTCCATCGGCAAACAGACCTACTTGGGATAGGCGCACCCGCCGGCCTGCCTGGAGAGACCGGTACATGGCATCGGAGTCCACCGGTTCTACACCGATGATCTTGATTTCGGGGCGCAAGCGCTTAACGTAGGCGGCAATGCCCGCGATCAGGCCGCCCCCGCCAACAGCGACGAAGATGGCGTGGATGGGCTGTTGGTACTGGCGCAGGATTTCCATGCCGATGGTACCCTGGCCGGCGATCACCAGGGGATCGTCGAATGGATGGATGAAGGTCAAACCTTTCTCGGCTTCCAGTTGCCGCGCGTGAGCGTAGGCATCGTCAAAGGTATCTCCGTACAAGACCACTTCTGCGCCCCGCGCCCGCACGGCATCCACCTTCACTTGAGGGGTGGTGACGGGCATGACGATGATGGCCCGAGTGCCCAGCCGCTGTGCTGCCAGGGCCACTCCTTGGGCGTGGTTGCCTGCGGAGGCCGCGATCACCCCTTGCGCCAGTTGCTCCGGGGGCAAGTGGGCCATCTTGTTGTAAGCCCCGCGCAGCTTGAAGGAGAAAACCGGCTGCATGTCTTCCCGTTTCAGCCAGACCGGGTTGTTCAGGCGGCGGGAGAGGTTAAAAGCCGGCTCCAGGGGGGTTTCTTGGGCCACGTCGTAAACGCGAGCTGTAAGGATCTGAACGAGATAATCACAATCCATCGGGATGTATCGATAGGGTCGAAAACGGTCGCTCCCGGCGGGCTAAGAGCTATTATCCCAGGGATCCATCCCTTCTCCAGCAAGGGGGGCTTGGGCATAATAACAAAGGCTATGGGAGAAGAAGCGATGTCGGCGCAGGAAAAGTTGAAGGCGCTGTTGGAGAGCCAGCCGGTGGCCTGCTTGGGGGTGCTGGAGCAGGGATCCCCGGCAGTGTCGCTGGTGCCCTTTGTGGTGCAGCGGGATCCCTTGCGTTTTGCCATTGTCATTAGCGATCTTTCTTCCCACACCCAGGCTTTGCGGGCGGATCCCCGCGTCAGCTTGCTCATCCACGAGCCGCCCACGCCGGTGGATCCCCGCAGCAACCACGCTTTGCCGCGGGTGATGGTGAGCGGAGAAGCCCGGTTCCTCAGCCGCGCGGAGGCCCAAGCCTGGGGGTTTGAGGCCCTTTATCGTGCCAAGTACGAGATTGCCGAGATGATCCTGGGCCTGGCGGATTTTCACTTCTGCCAGATCACCCCCACCGGCGGCAGCTTCATTCAGGGGTTTGGCCAAGCCTTCCGGCTGAGCGGCCCCAACCTGGATCAACTGGAGCATCTCGGCCGCACCTAGGCGCAAGAACATGGCCTTCCGACCGGCAACCGACGACAGGGAGGGCGGATAAACCGTTGCCACGCCAGTTTCCAGGTCGCGCTGCTATTTGCAAGTGACCGAAGACATGGGTCGGCAGGGATTCGAACCCTGGGCCAATCGGTTAAAAGCCGAGTGCTCTACCGCTGAGCTACCGACCCAAGTTTGCAGCTTTGTCATACTAGCAAAACTTCTGTCACACTAGCAAAGGTTCTGGCCGTATCCCTAAAAATCTTGCTATGCTGAACTTAGACCAACCCTGGGGCTGTAACGGTTTCGACGGGGTGGCGAACATGGGTTCATGATACAGGTCGGGATTGAGCTTATCCCGTTATCACCAGGCTCAAACCAGTACGTGCGAACAACGTCGTACCCTTTGCTCGTAAAGCAGCTGCTCTGGCTGCCTAAGGCTCAGTAACCGAAAACTGACTCTGAGCTCGAGGATCTGCTCACGACCCCGTTAAGTGGGCGGATCACAACCCCAACGGGTGCAGCTCTCTGCTCTGGCTCCGTCGAGGGAGAGACCAAGATTAGGCGGAGAAATCCCATCGCCGGGATCCAAACGGCGATCCCCGCCTCGAGGGTCAAAGAGGCTAAGCCTGTGAATGAGTGATCCCTTAGTACCCATCTCGGACACGGGTTCGACTCCCGTCAGCTCCATCCTCAGGTGCCCTAGGCCCAGAAGGTTGCTGGAGGGCTTTTGGGCGTCCATGAAAGTCCGGCAAGATCCAATGCCATGCCAAGGTGGGGCCTGGCGCTCACCGCAGCTAATGGGAATGGCTGGTGCTGCAGCAGCTCTTGGTTTTCGGCGGCGGAGGGGGCACATCCAAAGCCGGGTTGCACTCAAAGAAGCCCAACGGCTTGAGCAGAAAGCCAATGTAGCTAACCGGCATCACCGGCCAGTCTTCGGTGCGGGGGAAGTGGTTGCAGCCAAAGCTGTACCAGAGCACCAGGCGGGTATTTTCTAGGGATCGGTTGGCTTGTGTCCATTTCACCAGCCCTTCCCCACCGGGGTGTTGGTTGGGGTAGTCCCCCGCCGGGAACTTTTCGCCAGGATGATAGGGCGTGGCCCAGAGGTGGTGGGCCAAATACCCTGCCCGTCGATACAGCCAGGAGTCGGGGTGGGCCAGGAACCGGACATTCTCTCCTGGGAGCAACTTGTAGGCCACCGGCTGCCCCAGGCGGTTGTGGCGGTTGGGGTTGACAATCTTCCAGTAGCGCCCCCGCAAGGGATCCACCGTTTGCTTGGCTTCCTGCTCAGTGCTCAACAAGGTGGAGCGGGCGCGGAAGGCGTTGCCGTAGGGGTTATCCGGCCCCAAGGGCAGCGGCTCGGCGTGGACTTCGTAGAGGGAGTTGCCCGGCCCATCCACCGCCATGTCCAGGCGCACGGTAAAAAAGTGCTGGTGGTTGAGGCCAGACAATTGGGGCGCTACCAAGACGCCAAACTCCGGTTCCTCCCCCGGCAGGGTGGCGCAGGTGTTGATGATGCCAGTGAGCTTGGCCTCGAACTCCAGCGTGCCGTCCTGGTAGAAGTACCAGAAAAAGCCGTAGTCGTAGTTGCCGATGGTGGTAAAGAAAGAGAGCACCAGCCGCCGCGAGCGCCGCACCTGAGCTCGCTCCGTGCGCCAGTCGGTGTGCTTCCAGAGCACGCCAAAGTCCTCCTCGTGCATGCAGATGGCGTTTTTGAGGAGCATGGGCTCACCGCTGTTGCTGGGCAGCCAGGCATCGAAGTAGTAGATCTCCCCCAGGCAGTCGCAGCCCAGGCGCAGGGAATTGGCCTGCATGCCGATGCCGTATTCCCCCACGTCAAAGGCGTTCTTGCGACAGTGGGGATCCCGTGGATCCCCGTAGGGCACCACCATCTCGGCTACCGAAGCCCGATAGAGGATGGAGCGAAGGCGGCCCTGATCCTCATAGCTCACCTGATGCAGCACCAGCCCCTCGCGGGGGTTAAAGCTGATGCGCAGATCCCACTTCTGCCAGCGGATGTGGTGGCCTTCTACTTGGAAGCTCACCCCTTGGGGCTGAGTAATTTCCAAAGGCTTCAAATCTCTGCGAAACTCTTTGAAGAAGATCTCGTCAAAATTGCCATCTTCCGGGGGCAGAGGCCAGGGGCCGCGATCCTCCACCTTGATCACCTGCATTTGGTTGAGGTCAATCCAGGGGTAGAGGCCTTCGAGGGGACGGGCATAGCCATTGTCGTAAGGGGAAGTGCGCAGGAAACACAGACCCCGCACCAGCCGCCGCCCCTCTTCTTCCGGGATCCCAAAGTAGCCCACCGTCCAGTAGTCCACCATCACCCGCTCCACATCGGCAATGCCCCGCCGCTGCAGGGCGGCCAGAAATTGGGGATCCTCCTTGAGCAAGCGGTCACAGGCGTAGACCTCATCGTCCAAAAGGGGCGGCTGCACGCCGGGGACGAGCTGCCAAGAGCACACCTGCTGCCGAGAGAGGGAGACCACCGCCTCGTAGGTGCTGCCCTCGGCCGGATCCAACAGCACCACAAACGCCTGCCGATCCCAGGGTTGGCCCGGTTGCCAAGCTTCCATCCAGGGCCGCTCCGGCTCCTGCAGTTGGATGGTGACAAAGCGGCAGCGGGAAGCAAGAGGGCGCTCCTGACGCAGGATTTTGACCACTTGCCGGATTTCTTCGCCATTTAGGGGATCCAGGGGGTGGCTTGGCCATTCGGGCCGGACAGCCGCGGTTGTGGCAGAAAGCGATCGCTCCTGCTCCTGCAGAGCAGGCTGAGGACTGCGAGGAAGTTCACAAATCACAGAAATAACCTTGAATTCTACAGAAAATGAATTGGCTGGGTGACGATCCGTTGAAAAATGCCGCAGGGATCCCCTTGCCTGCCACCCCAGGCGCTCTAAGCTAGCCATCAGCCCGTACAGGACAACCTGGCCGTTGCCACAAGCAACTTTGGCGACCTTGGCCGGCAAGAGGATAGGCTCAAAGAATCCGTTCTTGGGGACAACCTCACCTTCGCCAGCTAGCCCAACCTGAGGTTATCCCCATCCGTTGGGTTGTCTCTGCCCGCTAACCAAAGGAAGAGGGCAGCGGCACCTTGAGCAGCCGCGTTACCGCAAACCGAAAAATATCGAACAATCGCCAGAAACTAACTATAGGCTTCCGAGGGAAAAGATCCCCGCTCAAAATCAGCAGCAATTTTTTTAGGCCAAACGTGGCATAGGGCAGCATAAAAAAGAATCAACGCTTCACACAGGCTGAGGGCGCAGCCGCAAGGAAGGAGCTTGATGCAGCACTGCTCTCTTCTCAACGCGAACTCATTTCGGCTTGCCCTAACCCCACCTGCTAGGGGGATCCCCAGTGTTGGGATCCAAGGCGCAACTGCCCATTACTATAGCAGAGGCTCCCCCCTCGGCCACAAGCTGCGGTCAAGAGTCGGCTCTCCGGATCTGAAGTTTAGCGTGAAGTAAAGATCTTGTATTGGCTAACACATCTTTGAGCAGAGTACTAAAATCATGCTTAAAGCTAAGGATTTCTGGCAAGGGGATCTCTCAGATCTGTATGAGGATCGTCCACAATGAGGTAGCGCTGCTGGAGCAACCAACCGTTTTGGTGGGGGAGATGGCTTCAGCTCAACACCGCCTGGTGCCGGTGCGGCCAGAAGACGGCGGCTTTTATCCAGAGCATCTCTTTTTGGCTCTGGAGGCCACCCAACTGGGCTACTGGCAACTGGATCTGCGCAGCGGGGAGCTGAGCAGTTCCCCTCAGTGCAAGGCCAAGTACGGACGGGATCCCGGCGAGGAGTTCACTCTGGAGATGTTTTTCGAGAGCGTTCACCCCGAAGATCGCCAAAGGGTGAAGGAAGCTCTCCAGTTGGCGGGGCCTAGAGCATTGGAGGGGGATCCCAACTTTGCCGTCGAGTACCGCGCCCACCTCGCAGACGGGCAGGTGCGCTGGCACCTCTCCCAGGGGATCGTGCTCCTGGGGCCGGAAGGGGATCCCAGCCATATCGTGGGGGTAACCTTGGACATCACCGAGCGCAAGCAAGCCGAGCTGAGGCTGCAGCAACAGGTGCAGCGGGAAAAACTGTTTAACCGGCTCATTCAAGCCATCAGCACCTCTTTGGATCTACCCGCCCTCTTTGAGGTAGCGGTGCAGGAAGTAGGCCAGGTTTTGCAGGCAGCGCGGGTTACCCTTTACCAATATCTGCCTACCGAGAAGGTGTGGGTGGGCATTGCCGGCTATGTTCGCTCCCCCGATGTGCCCAGTGCTCTCCACCTGCGCATACCGGATGATCCAGAGATTCCAGCCATCCAGCACTTCAAGTGGCTGCAAGTTTTTCACGTGGCGGATCCCAAGCAAGTTTCCGATCCCTTTGCATTGCAGGAAAGGCAAGACTGCCAGCTCGGCCCTTGGCTAGGGATCCCGGTGGCCTGTCAAGGGAAACTTTGGGGCGCTCTAGCCCTGAGACGCCTGATCTCTGAACCCGATTGGCAAGAGGAAGAGATCGAGTTGGCCAGGGCAATTGGCAATCACCTGGCAGTCGCCATTCGACAGGCGGAACTTTATCAAAGGCTGCAGCAAGCCAACGTCGAACTGGATTACCAAGTGCGGGTGCGCAACCGCCAACTGCAGCAAGCCTACGAAGACGAGGCCCTGCTGCAACTGATCACGGAAGAAATTCGCTCCAGCCTAGACGAGCACAAGATTTTGGAAACCGTGGCGCAGGAACTGGCCCTCAGCCTTGGCCTTTCCGGCTGCATGATTGCCCTCCATGACTCAGAACGACAGGTTGGCGTTTTGGCCTTGGATTATCGACCTGGAGAAGGGATCCGCCGTTTTCCCCTGGAGATCCCCTTTGCCGATTTTGCCGAGGTGCTCCAGCAGCTTCAGGGTGGGCAGTTCTGCTATTTCAGCAACCTTGGCCACCCCTGCTGGCCCAGCTACGACCGCCACACGCTGCTGGTACTTCCCATTTGCGATGCTCAGGAAGGCGAATCTCTCCTGCTGGGAAATATTTGCGGCTCGCGTCCGCCGGGGCAGGTGTTTGGCGAGCGGGAACAGCGCTTGATGCGGCGGGTGGCCAGCCAGTGTGCGATTGCCATTCGCCAGGCCCGGCTTTTCCAAACCGTGCAGCAGCAGGTGCAGCAGTTGCAGGAGCTCAACCACCTCAAGGATGAGTTTCTGCACATGGTCTCCCACGAGATGCGCACGCCTCTAACCAACATGAAGCTGGCAATTGCTTTTCTCTCCAAGGCCAACCTGACGGAGCGGGAGCGGCGCTACTTGCAGATTTTGGAGATGGAGACCAACCGCGAGCTGGACTTGATCAACGAGCTGTTGGAATTGCAAGCTATTGAAGCCGGAAATAGGGATCTCAATCTAACCTGGTTATCTCCTCAGGAGTGGATCCCCAATCTTTCCGAGCCCTTCCGGCTGCGAGCTGCCCAGCAGAACCAACAGTTTCAGTTGGAATGGGATCCCGACCTTTTGCCCCTCTGCACGGATGAGAGCCTGCTGTCGCGGGTGGTGGGCGAACTTTTGAACAACGCCTGCAAGTACACGCCGGCTGGGGAAAGCATCTGTTTGCGCTTTAGCCAGATCCATCAACAGAACCGTCCCGGCTGGCTGATCGAGGTGCGCAATACGGGAGTGGAAATTCCTCCAGAGGCGCTGCCCCATGTGTTTGAAAAGTTCTACCGCATCCCACAGTTGGATCGCCGCAAAGCCGGAGGGACAGGCCTAGGCCTGCCGCTAGCCAAAAAGGCTATGGAGATGTTAAAGGGATCCCTGACGGTGGAAAGCCGTTCCCGGCAGGTGATTTTCCAGGTGTGGTGCCCCCATCAGGGCAGCTTGTCGGCAACTCAAAACAGAGCCTAGCGCCTTGCGCAGGACTCGAACCTGCAACCATCGACTTAGAAGGTCGGTGCTCTATCCATTGAGCTAGCAAGGCCAGACGCAGAGCCATTATATCCCCGACCCAGTACCCCGACTGGCCTGCCTCTGCCTTGGACTTCCGTATTTTGGCTTGGGCAAGTTGCGCGATTTGACTTAAGGAGCCGGGTCCGGATCCCTTCACCATGAGAATGTTGGCGATTCTGGATTTTGCTTAGGATATGAACGTCAAAGAGATCGTCCGCCAGGCTCTCAAAACGGGGCGCCTAAGCCTCTTTCAGGAAACTTGCCTGTACGAGCTGTTTGAAACCAACTGTCCAGATGAGGAAGACCTGCGGGCGGCAGATGCTTTGATCAATGCCCTTTTGGATGGCGCTGTGCAACGGGAGAGCCACAACTGGGATCCCTGTGCATCGATGCCAGACTTCGCCGCCTTTCCCCTTAAAATTGACGAGCAGAGAACAAAAGAGTACCCATTCAGGGATCCCCTGTAACCAAGCCATCTTGGGGAAGACCCGGCCAAAATGGGTGTTGAAAATCGGGATCCCTATGCCACCGCTCCCTGATCCTGGTTCAGTTGAGGACAAGCAGAGCCCTCCCGGCCTGGGATCCCTCTCTCCGGCGGCCAGGCGTCTGCTGCGCCTCTACCATGGCGGCAGCTTTATCTTTCTGGGCCTGCTGTGGCTGCTGGTCGGGATCCCCAGCCTTTGGGCGCTGCGGGCAGATCTCATCCGCCTGTGGAACCACTTCACCTGGACGGGCCTGCGCTATGCCCTGTTTTACCGGCCCGGCTGGCCTACCTTCGGCCTTTTGCTGTGCGTCAGCTTCACGCTGGGGATCTTGATCGCCCAAAGCCGCTACGAGCTGTTTGGCCTCTATCCCATGGAGCGCCTGATGTTGGAGCGCCAGTCCCGCTGGATTTTGTCTTTGCCCGCCTGGCATCCGCTGCGGCGCTGGCTGGTGCGCACCTTGGATTCCCGCTAGTTGGCCTGGCCGAGAACTGGGATCCCTGACCAGATGTCCCGTCTTGCCATGGCTGCTGTTGCTCCTTGGCTGAGGTCAACGGCTGTCAGCGCCGGTTTGGAGAAGGTTGCAACACACAGCAGAGTAGCCTGGTAGGCAAATGCTTAAGCTTGCTTCCGGGGCAGCAGTAGAGCCCTTTGGGCTCCGCCTGTCCAAGACCCTGTCTTAGGAGGCACTTGTGGCGGCTAGGGATCGTTGCACAATCCGAGATAGACGAGCCTTCCGACGGGCGGCTGTGTTTTTGTGGAGAACCCCTGTTTTGGCCGCTTTGTCGATGCGGCTAAAGGCAGCGCTCATCGCCGCTTGAATCTCCTGCAGGGTTTCCGGTTGGGGGTTGGCGGCGTAAGTAGAGGAGAGAGAGATCACTTTTTTCATCAGCGCGCGCACCATGGCTTTGGTAGCTTTGTTGCGTAGCCGATTTCGCTCGGCAATCTTGACGCGCTTGATGGCAGATTTAATGCGTGGCATGGTCGAGAGGGAAGCTACGGCGGAGATCTAGCATACCATTAGAGTTTGGAGCTCCACCAGTTCCTGCCTCTCCTACGACGGGATCCCCATGTTTCGAGATTGCAGCTCCCTCCTCTTGTTCAACCCGCCTGCCCTTTTCTATGGGGTTGCCGTTTGCGATGTGGATCGGGACGGGGCTTTTGAGCTGTTTGTGTGCGGCTTCCGCGGCCCGAATCGGGTTTTGAAGTGGAACGGCCAGGCGCTGGTGGATCTGGTGGACGATACTCTGGCCGATGCAGGGCGCATGGCCATTGGGGTGGCTGCCGGCGACTTCGACGGCGACGGGCAAGAAGAACTCTATGTTTTGAATACCGATACCTTCGGCGGGCGCAAGCGCTTTGGGGATCGCCTCTTCGACTGGCAGGGATCCCGTTGGGTGGATCTGTTCTCTCTACCCCACAACCAAGATGCCCTCAACTTGACGGCCGGTCGCTCGGTGGCCTGCGTGGATCGCTTTGGCCAGGGGCGGTACGGGTTTTTCGTGGCCAACTACGGCGGCCCCATGCGCCTTTACGAGCTGGGCTCCAACCAGATGATTGCCGATGTGGCACCGGAGGCGGGGGTGAACCGGGTAACGGGCGGGCGGGGGCTGGTGGCCCTGCCCTTGGTCTCGCAGCGGATGGACATTTTTGCTGTCAACGAGCAGGGGCCCAACTTTTTGTTTCGCAACCGCGGGGATGGCACCTTTGAAGAAATTGCCGCCGAAGTGGGGCTGGCGGATCCCGGCGAGCACGGGCGCGGCGTGGCAGCAGTGGATCTGGATGGGGACGGGCGGCTGGACTTGGTCTACGGCAATTGGGAAGGGCCGCATCGCCTCTGGATCCAAACCCCTAGCGGCATCTTTAAGAACGTGGCTCCGCCGGAGCTGGCCAGGCCCTCCCGCATTCGCACGGTGATTGCTGCCGACTTCGACAACGACGGCTACCCGGAGCTGTTTTTTAACAACATCGGCGAGCCCAACCGCCTGTTTGGCTGGCGCTCTGGCTGCTGGCAGGCCATTGACATTGGAGAGGCTGCCGAGCCGCAGGGATTGGGAACAGGAGCGGCAGTCGCCGATGTGGATGGGGACGGTCGCCTGGAGCTGCTCATTGCCCACGGAGAATCAGGCGCCCAGCCCCTGAGCTTCTACCGCCCCCTGGCTAATGCCAACAACTGGCTAAGGGTCTTGCCCCTGACTCGCCAAGGATCCCCGGCCCGCGGCGCCCTGGTGCGGCTGATCACCCCCACTCGCACGCAGATCCGTCCCATCGATGCCGGCAGCGGCTACCTCTGTCAGATGGAGCCGGTGGCCCACTTTGGCCTGGGATCCGAAACGCTGGTCAAGGAAATCCAGATCCAGTGGCCGGACGGAAAACAGTTGCAGGTGGCTCGCCCGCCGGTCAACCAGCTTTTGCGGATCCCCTATCCTGGCTAGCTCCCCTGAGAGATCTACTCAGCGGAGCCTGAGATCCCTGCCCATTCCGGCTGCACGGGGCGCTGCCAGTGTTCCCACCAGGCCAGCACCTCAGGTGAGCTGCCGTTGGCAGGAGCGGGGAGGGGGGGAGAAGGGGGTGTCAGCCAACTGACAGGCGTGGGGATCAGGCAACTGGGGTGGAGAGGGCGCAAATCGCGGTAGTGGCTGCTGCGGATGGCCAGGATCTCCTGCTGGATGACCTCCAGGGGCTCGCCCAGCTTCAGCAGCACATGGCTGCACAAGCCCAGGCTGGCCTCAAATTCCGGGTGGACGACTTCTCGGGCTCCCAACTGATAGAGCTGCTCGATGTCCTCTTCATGGGTGGCCCGCACCACCACATCCAGGCGCGGCGCCAGTTCCAGCGCCCGTTTCAGGCAAAGGCGCATGCTCAGGCGATCCGGCAGGGCGATCACCAAGGCGCGGGCTTGGTGCAGGCCAGCTTTCTCCAGCACCGGGGCGCTGGCAGCATTGCCGTAGAGATAGGGGATCCCGCGCGAGCGCAACTGTTGGATCACCCGTTCCGACTGGTCAATCACCAAAAGGGGATGGCGACGGGCTTCCAGGATGCGCACGATGTCTTGCCCCACCTGTCCATAGCCGCACACCACCACGTGCCCCTCTTGGGGAGCGTCGGGAGCCAGAGCGCGGGGCTGCTCGCTCCCTTCCAGCCAACGGGCCCAGAAGGGGATCCCTTGTAAGTTTGCCAGCAGTCGCGGCGCGCCCCTGAGCAGAAAGGGAGTGACGAGCAGGGTAACAGCGGTGGTGCTGACGATGAGCAAATAGAGTTGCCGCGACACCAGCCCCAGCGCCTGCCCTTCACTGGCCAAGACAAAGGAGAACTCGCCGATCTGCGAGAGGCCCAGCCCCACCAACACCGCTGAGGGGAGCGGGTAGCCGAACAGACCGGCCAAAGGGGCCACCAGGCAAAACTTGCCCACCATCACCAGCCCCACTAACCCTAGGATCAAGGGCAGGTGGGCGGCGATAAAGCTGGGATCGATGAGCATGCCAATGGCAGCAAAAAAGAGGGCGGCAAACACATCCCGCAAGGGCTCTACGTAAGCCAGGGTCTGGTCGGCGTATTCCACTTCTGAGATCATCAGCCCGGCGATAAAAGCCCCGATCTCACTGGAAATGCCCAGCCGCTCCGTCAACAGGGCAATCCCTACGCAGAGGCTGATCACCCCCAGCAAAAACACTTCTTTGCTCTCCTGCTGCGCCAAAAGCCGCAGGAAAGCGGGCACCAGCCACATCCCGCCCACCACCGCCCCCAGCCCCACCAGGCCGATTTCTGCCAGCGCCTTGGCCAGGGATCCCGCCAGCTCCGGCAAAGGACAATCCAAAGCCGGCAACACCGCCAGCATCAGCCCTACCGCCAGATCCTGCACAATCAAGATCCCCAGCATGGCCTGAGCTTGGGGTGTGCCCATCTGGTTGGTCTCGATGAGGCTTTTGAGCACCACCGCCGTGGAAGACAGAGAGAGCACCGCCCCCAGGAAGATCCCCTGCACCGGCGTCAGCCAGCCGCTGGCCACCGCCAGCACCGCTGTGATCGCGATGGTCAGGCCGATCTGCAAGGCACCGCCGCCAATGGCGATCCCCCGCACCTGGCGCAATTCTTTGAGGGAAAACTCCACCCCCAAAGTAAATAGCAAAAAGGTCACCCCAAACTGGGCCAGGGTTTCCACCTGCACCAACTCCTTGATCCACCCCAGCCCCGCCGGCCCCACCAGGATCCCGGCCAGCAAATACCCCAGTAACACCGGCTGCCTCAACAGGGAGGCCAAAAATCCGCCCGCCGCCGCTGCCGCCAACACCGTCACAATGTCCAAAATCAGGCGAAAGTCTTCCTGCACCGAGACACCCCACCAGGAGTATGAACTTTTGTAGCCGATCCTGAGGATTCTTCCACGATACTGCTTTCTTCGGCCTTGCGGACAGACTGGGCCCAACCCAAAGCGCTGCAAACCGGCTCCCAAAGAGGATGCCGCGTCATTCAGCCTGGGTTGTTGGATAGCTAGAGGGGGAATCAGGAGAAATTTTTGTTAAAAGTTGCTGACAACACCCCAAAACCGTAGCTTATAATACAGAATGTAGACAGAAATCGTTCATCCTTTCGCCTGCCGTTTGGCTCATCGTGGGGCGAGATGGCGGCCAGAGGACGGAAGTAGGGAATTATCCCGAAGGAACGCGCCTCAAACCTTGTGACTGTCCAGGGGACATCCCAGGTCACTTCTCAACTCAGGAAGTGAAGTGGATACAGACCATTACATTTGGAGGCGAAAATCATGGAACTCTCTTACCGTGGCGTTGGTTACACCCACTCACCGGCGACGGTGACTGTTTCTCCGGGCAAAGTGGGGGGTCGCTATCGGGGGCTGGACTGGCGGTTCCGCCACCTGAGCAAGCCGGTGGTTTTGCCCACTAACCTGAACCTGCTCTATCGAGGCGTGGCCTATCGTACCGAGGCTGCGGCAGCGCCGGCTCCAGCCGCTCCGGTGATGGCAGCTGCTCCGGAGGCGGGCCGTTCCCATATTCTGGACGAGTTGGCTCGCCGCCTGATGATGGGTCATCAACGCGCGATTCGGATTCGGCAGCAAGCCATGTTGGTGCGCGGCACGGAGCAGGTTGGGCTGCACGTCAATGTGCGCAACTTCTGGAACCGCATCCAAGGAAAGGTGCATCCCACCTTCCGTCTCACCTATGACCGCAGCCGAGTTAGCATGAGCTGACTCACTTGTAGCTGTTGATGCTCTGGCACAAGCCTAAGGATCCCGGCCGGGATCCTTTTTTTTGGGTGCTGTTGACGATGGGGTAGCCCAGGGGAGTGTGGAAACAGGGATCCCAGTAGGCTGCAGGGGGCAGCCACCCTTGGGTCGAGCGGCTCGTGGTGGGTGGGATGGCTGCTAGGCCCGCCGGGGGGATCCGACCCCCGCTGTCGTTTAGAGGGGCTCCCCGACCATGATCAAAGAGCTGGTGAGGCGTTCCAGGATGCGGGTGGTCGTGTCGCTGAAGGATAGGCTCCCGCTGGGGTTGCGCCGCCGAAAAGAGGGCAACACCACCAGGTCAAACCCTTGGGCCTCCTGCAAGAGGGCTTCGACGACATCGTCGCTGGCCAAGACCTTTACCTGGACAGGGCAGCTCAAGTCCGGCTGTTGGGCCAGGGACAAAAGCTGCGCCTCCAGCCACTGGCGATCGCTTTCGGGGGTGCTGGCGAGGCAGATGTGGAGCAAGGTAACCTCTCCCTGGTTGGCGGCAGCCAAGATCTCGGCTAAGCGCACTGCCCGAGCCGCCTGCGAGCGAAAGTTTTCCAGCGCCACCAGGATCCGCCGCAGCTTGTGAGAGGGCTGGAGCAGGCGCGCCACGGCAACCGGGCAATGGGCGGCCCAGAGGACGCTATTGATGACACTGCCGAAGAGGCGGGCCCGCAAGCGGGTGGGATCGCTCCAGCCCATGACGATGAGGCTGGCGTTCTGCTCACGGCTGGCGTGGTTGATCCCTTGGGCAACGTGACTGTCGATGCGGCTGAGGGGGGTAACTTCTACTCCCGAGGCCTGACAAAACTCCACTGCCCGCCGCAGCAGATCCTCGCCGTGTTCTAGAGAGTCCTGCAGCAAGGGAGAGTCCATGTGCAGGTGGCCGGTCGCCACCGCGAGGGGAACCACCCGCCCGCCCTCGTGCTTGGCCAGGAGGCAGGCCATCTCCAGCAGGTTTTCCTCGGTTTCGGGATTGGCCAGCGGCACCACGACCACGTAGGGCGGGGAAGGCGGCGCTGCAGAGGCGGGAGCGACCCCTGCGGCAGATGGAAGCCGACCCTGTTCCTCCTCCATAGCCATTTGCGTGGCCGCCCGACTGGTCAAAATTGGGCCCAGGGTGGCCGTAACCAACATCAACACCACCACGCTGTTGAGCACCTCTGCATTGAGCAACCCCACGCGGTACCCCACCAGGGTTGCCGCCAAGGTGGCCGCCACCTGGGGTAAGGAAAGCGACCACATCATCAGCTTTTGCGCCGGGGTGTAGTGGTAGAGCCACTGACAGAGTTGGGCGGCAGCGTATTTGCTCAGGGTCAACCCCAGCAGGATACTCAACATCAGCCAAAGGGAGCTGAGGGTTTGTAGAAAGGCGCGCAGGTCGAGCAACAGCCCTATATCCACAAAGAAGACGGGGATGAACAAGATGCTGCCGACAAAGACGATCTTTTCTTTGACAGAGCCCTCCCGCAGCACATCGTTCACGGCTAGCCCCGCCAGAAAGGCGCCGATGATCTTCTCTACCCCAATCCATTGCGCCCCCAGAGCTGCCACAAACAGAGCCAGCAGCACAAACAAAAATTGGTTGCCCTCTTCGCTGCCGGTTACACGAAAAAACCGCTGCCCCAGCCAGTCCACCCCAAACAGCACCGCAGCCGCATAGAGCAGCAGGGATCCCAGCAGCCGCATCAAGCTCCAGAGGGAAAACTCGCCGCCGTGGATGCCGACGCAGACCGCCAAGACCAGCAGCGCGGCAATGTCGGTGAAGATGGTGCCGCCGATGGTGACCAGCACCGCCTCGTTTTTCACCAGGCCATAGCGGCTGACGATGGGGTAGCCCAGGGGAGTGTGAGAGGCAAACAGGGATCCCAGCAGGATGGCGGCGTTCCAGCCGAAGCCAAATAGCCGCCCAATGGCAGTGCCCACGGTTAGAGGGATGGCAAAGGTCAACAAGCCAAAGGTGGCGGAGCGGTTGCGGGTCTGCCGAAATTGCTCCAGGTCGATCTCCAGCCCGGCCACAAACAGCAGGTAGACCACGCCGATATCCGAGAGCAACTGCACCGTCGGCAGCTTTGAGCTCAGCAGGTTCAGCCCCTGCGGCCCCAGGGCGATCCCCGCCGCCAAAAGGCCCACCAGCCCCGGCAGGCGCAGCCGCTCAAAGAGCAGCGGCACCACCAGGATCACCCCCAGCAGTAGAGCAAACGAGAGGATAGGCTCCTCTTGCAAAAGTGAGCGTATGGCCTCCATCGGCCAGGCCCCTGGCTGGACGTCTCCCTAATTATGGAAGCAATCCTCCCAACTAGCCACGGGGAGACCTCGCCCGCCTCAACCCTCCCTTTCGAGGCTGGGAAAGTCCCTGCTGGCGATCCCGACTTCAGCAGCTTGGGATCCCCCCCATTCCCAGAACTGGGCGAGCCTTAGAGAAACTGGTGGCTTTCCGGCTGCAACACCACCTCGTTGGGCACGGCATTGGCGGGCAGCGTGAGGACAAAGCGAATGGCCTCGGCAGCCGTGGCAGGGCTGAGCATTTTGTCCCGCTGCACCTTGAGGCTGATGGGATCCCAGAAGGGCGAGTCAATGCCGCCAAAGTAAAACAGGGTAAAGCGCACCCCAAAGCGCTTCAGCTCATCGGCCATGCACTTGCTAAAGCCGACCACGCCAAATTTGGCGGCACAGTAAGCTGCAGCCATAGCCATAGGGTGACGCCCAAGAATGCCGGGGAAGTTGAGGATGTGGCCGGATTTTTGCTCCCGCATGGCGTTGGCCGCCAGTTGGCTGGTGTAGAAGCTGCCCTTGAGGTTAACCGCCAGCATCTGCTCCAGGTCGGCAGGGGTAATTTGCGGGGCAGGCTTGAGGATCCCAGCCCCCGCCAGGTTGATCAACACGTCGATCCGCCCATGCCTTTGTAGGGTTTGGTTGACAAGGGCCTCGACCTGGCTGTAGTCCGTCACATCGGCAGGGATCCCCAGCCCGGAGGCAGCCCCCAGCGACACCGCTTTCTCCGCCAGCGCGCGCAAGGGATCCTCTCGCCGCGCCGCCAGCACCAGATGGGCTCCGGCTTGGGCCAACATAGGCACCAGGGCGCTGCCAATACCCCCTGTGGCCCCTGTAATCAGAACAACCGCCTGGGACAATGAGGAAGACACGTTACGTTTTTTAAACTCTTCCCCTCATCATACCCAGGGAGTGGCCTTGAGGGGCGATCCGGAGGGCTAAACGCGACGCAGCCGCAGTCTTTGCACCCATTCTTCCCCAAAGCGCAGCCAGTCTGGCATTTTTTCTGGACTCACCTGTTGGTCATCCCGCCAAACGATAAGCTGCGGCCCGGATCCCTCGGCACAACAAGGAGCATGTTGCTCCAAAAAGCTAAGAAAACTAGGATCGAAGCGCAGGCGAACCTTGGCCTCATCTTCTCCGCGCAAGAGGTATTTGCGGGAAAACTGAGGGTGGCTCTCGAAGTTGATATCTTGCATGCCAAAGGCCTTGGCAATGTCATGAAACAGGGGAACTTCCGGATGTAGCCGAAAATGAGGTAGCCGTAGATCTTCGCAATAGGCCCAGAAAACAGACTGGAAATGAGTGCCGCGACTCTTGCCCCAGACAATCCTGCGACTCTTGCCCCTGCCGCTGTGGTACTTATAGGTGTACTGATAGTCAAAGGCACCGATCTCACTTCCATCGATTAGCCGCTTGGACATTGAGTTGTAGAAACGTCGATCGTAGCCTTGTTCAAATAGTTCAAAGCCTGCCTGAAGCAAGCGGGAGCGGATCCCTTCGGGTAGCTCCGCTGAAAACGACATGCCCAGGCTCCTGGCTACCTGATCCAAAGCTTCCCGACGCTTCTTCTCTAGATAGGCGGCAAGCGCCAGAAGGCCGATAACAAAAACGATAACAAAAACTAAGAACAGACCAAAAATAAGCCATTCCATTGTAAACCCTCCCTCCAACCTCTAGACTTCGGCGCTCACACCCAGAATACCTGGGCAGGCGCAAAAAAAGGGGATCCCCACGGCAAAAGAAGGGATCCCGTTCCAAAACCTCATTCGAGAACGAATGTTTTGGATGAAAACCTCGATCAGGCGTCAAAATAGAGTGCGAACTCGTAGGGGTGAGGCCGCAGATTGATGGGGTTGATCTCGTTGTCGATCTTGTACTCGATGTAGGTCTGGATGAGATCTTCGGTAAAGACGCCTCCCTCCAACAAGAAAGCATGATCCTTCTGCAGGTTTTCCAGAGCATCCAGCAGGGATCCGGGCGTGGAGGGGATCTTGGCCAGCTCGTCCGGCTCCAGATCGTAGATATCCTTGTCGAGGGGCTCGCCGGGGTGGATCTTGTTTTTGATCCCGTCTAGGCCGGCCATCAACATGGCCGAGAAGGCGATGTAGGGGTTGCAGGTGGCATCTGGGCAGCGGAACTCCAGCCGCTTGGCTTTGGGATTGTTGCCGGTCACCGGAATGCGAATGGAGGCCGAGCGGTTGCCCTGCGAGTAGGCCAAGTTGACTGGCGCCTCAAACCCGGGCACCAAGCGTTTGTAGGAGTTGGTGGTGGGGTTGGTGAAAGCCAAGATCGCCGGAGCATGCTTGAGCAGGCCGCCGATGTAGTAGAGAGCTGTCTCGCTCAGGTTGGCGTAGGTGCCTTCGCTGTAGAACAAGGGCTGACCATCCTTCCAGAGGGACTGGTGGGTGTGCATGCCGGTGCCGTTGTCGTTAAACAGGGGCTTGGGCATAAACGTCACCGTCTTGCCGTGCTTGCGGGCCACGTTCCGGATCACATATTTGTAGACCATCATGTAGTCGGCAGCGGTGACCAGATCGGCGAAGCGATAGCCCAACTCCCCTTGCCCGCCGGTCGCCACCTCGTGGTGATGCTTCTCGATGGGCACCCCCAATTTGCCCATGGTCAGCAGCATCTCTGTGCGGATATTTTGGTGCGCATCGGTGGGCGGAACGGGGAAATAGCCCTCCTTGTAGCGAGGCTTGTAGCCGAGGTTGCCACCTTTCTCCTCACGGCCTGAGTTCCAGCGACCTTCAATGGAATCCACAAAGTAGTAGGCCGAGTTTTGAGTTTGGTCGAAACGAATATCCTCAAAAATGAAAAATTCCGCCTCCGGCCCGAAGTAGGCGGTATCGGCAATGCCTGTCGATCGCAGATAGGCGACGGCACGGGCAGCAAGGCTGCGGGGACAGCGGCTGTAAGGCTGGCCAGTGCGCGGCTCAACGATGCTGCAAGTCATGCTGAGGGTGGGCACCTCGAGAAAGGGATCGATCCAGGCCGTCTTGGGATCCGGCACCATGTACATGTCCGACTCGTTGATTGCTTTCCAGCCCCGGATGCTGGATCCATCGAAGGGGAGCCCCTCGGTGAAGGTTTCTTCCTTAATCATCGAGGTGTGGAAGGAGACATGCTGCCAGGTGCCGAAGATATCGACAAACTTGAGATCCACCATCTGGACATTGTTGTCCTGGATCATCTGAAGCACTTCTTGGGGCGTGGATGCCATCGCTCTCTCCTGATTGGGTTGCAGTTAAGACTGGGGAAATTGTGGCTGAAACAAATGGGATCCCAGCGGATGATCCCCGCGCCTCGACTTGGATGGGCCAAAAGCGCTCACCCATCCTAGAAAGGCCAACACCGGCATTTTGTAGCTTCTGATACAAAACTGGCCCGGCTCTGGCCTTCTGCCCAACTGATGAGACAACCTGGGCAAGACCTCTTGCCGCCAGCTCAGGATTAGGCCCGCCAGCAGTCCACACCTGCGTTCTAGATAGGCCAATGCCTCGGCTGCCCCAAGGGAGCGAAAATAGGACTGACGAGCCCCAGCCTCGCCCAGTTCGCCGAATCGTGTTAGGCTAAAGCGTAGTCATTATGAGTTTGATGTAATATCCCTGTTGCAGAAGGAGAGAGAGCGGATGACAGAGCAAAGTCGGATTGAGAATGTGGTGATTATCGGTTCTGGCCCTGCTGGGTTTACGGCGGCCATTTACGCCGGGCGCGCCAACCTGAAGCCAGTTGTGTTTGAGGGCTTCCAGGCGGGCGGGATCCCGGGTGGGCAACTGATGACCACCACCGAGGTGGAGAACTTTCCGGGCTTTCCCGAGGGCATCAGCGGCCCCCAACTGATGAAAAACATGCGCGCTCAAGCGCAGCGGTGGGGGGCGGAGCTCTACCCCGAGGATGTCACCTTTGTGGATCTGAGCCAGCGGCCTTTTGTCGTCCGTTCTGACGAGCGGGAAGTGCGCACCCACAGCTTGATCATCGCCACCGGGGCCACGGCCAAGCGCCTGCACCTGCCCGGGGAGGAGACCTACTGGAACCGCGGCATGTCCGCCTGCGCCGTCTGCGATGGGGCCATGCCCATGTTCAAGGGGGTGGAGTTGGTGGTGATCGGCGGTGGCGATACCGCCTGTGAGGAGGCCACCTACCTGACCAAGTTTGGATCCCATATCCACATGCTGGTGCGCAGTGGCAAGATGCGGGCCAGCAAGGCCATGCAAGACCGGGTGCTCAACCACCCCAAGATTACGGTGCACTGGCACACCGAGGCGGTGGAAGTCCTGGGCGACGGCCAGCGCCTGACCGGGGTGAAGGTGCGCAACAACCAGACGGGCGAGATCCGGGAGATGGCGGTGGGCGGACTGTTCTACGCCATCGGCCACAAGCCCAACACTGACTTGTTCACGGGGCAACTGGAGCTGGATGAAGTGGGCTACATTGTCACCCGCCCAGGATCGGTAGCCACCAGTGTAGAGGGCGTGTTTGCCGCCGGGGATGTGCAGGATCACGAGTTTCGCCAGGCCATCACCGCTGCCGGCACCGGCTGTATGGCGGCCATGTTGGCGGAGCGCTGGCTCTCGGAACACGGCCTGGCTCAGGAGTATCACGTCTTGCCCCAGAGCCATCCTAAACCCAGCTCTGCTGCCGCCCCGCCTGAGGCAGAGTTGGCGGAGGAATCTGCGGTTGAGGAAGCCAGCTTTGCGGAGAACGGCCACGAGGATCTGGATTTCAGCAAGACCTGCCATGAAGGGAGCTATGCCCTGCGGCGGCTCTACCACGAAAGCAATCGCCTGCTGATGGTCAAGTACACCGCTCCCACCTGTGCCCCTTGTCATGCCCTCAGGCCAATCTTGAACAAGGTCATCGAAGAGTTTGCCGACAAGCTGCACGTGGTGGAGATCGACATCGAGAAGGATCCGGAGATTGCCGAGGCAGGCGGGGTAGCTTGCACGCCGACGGTGCAATTTTTCAAAAACAAGGAGCTGGTGGCGCAGGTGGTGGGCGTTAAGCCCAAGTCCCACTACCGAGAGGTGATCCAGGCCAATTTGTCTGAAGCAAAATCAGCTTGAGGTAGTCCCCCTCACCCCCAGCCCCTCTCCCCAAGGCACCCAAGCGCTCCGCGCCGCTCACGCGACCACCCCCAGCCCCTCTCCCTGAGGCACCCTCACCCCCAGCCCCTCTCCCTGAGGGAGAGGGGAGCTAGGGATCAAGGTAGGGGGCCGGGGTTATCCCCCCAGGGGGGCTTGGTGAAGGACAAGCGGCAAGCTAACCTAAGAGGCTCGGGCAGATTGGGGAAAGCGCGGTGCAAATCCGCCACTGTGACGCAACTGTGATGGGATCCCTCCCTCAGCCAGAACACCCACCTGCCCTTGTCCTGTACCCCTTGCGATTCACAAGGAACGGAGTTTTTTGTGTTGAATACCCTCCCTGTTTCCCCTCCCCTTGCGGTTGGGCAGTTTCCTTCTCCTCCATTGCCCCTCTTGCTCATCGGCCATGGATCCCGCGACCCGGAGGGGCAGCAAGCCTTTCTGGAGTTGGCCCAAGCGTACCAATCCCTCACCCCCCAGCGGCCGGTGATCCCTTGTTTTTTGGAGCTGGCGCAGCCGAGCATCGCCCAGGGGGTGGAACAATGCTTGGCCCAAGGGTGGCAGGAGATCGTGGCCCTGCCGCTGTTGTTGTTTGGGGCGCGCCACAACAAGTTCGACGTGACCGTGGAGCTGGATCGCCTGCAGGCCCTCCACCCGCAGTTGCGCATCCACTACGGGGGGCCGCTGGGGATCCGCGTCGAGATCTTGCAACTGCTGCGAGACCGCTTGGCCGCTTTGCTGGCTGCCCAACCGCGGCAGATCCCAGGGGCGGAAACGGTGTTGCTGTTTGTCGGTCGCGGCTCCAGCGATCCCGAAGCCAACGCCGAAGCCTGTAAGCTGGCCCGGCTGCTCTGGGAAGGGTCGGGGTTGGCCGCCGTAGAGACCTGCTTTATCGGCATCACCCACCCCCGCCTGCCGGTGGGTCTGGAGCGGGCCTTGTCCTGGCAGCCGCGCCGGGTGATCGTGCTGCCCTATTTTCTCTTCACAGGGGTGCTGGTGAAAAAAATCGAGGCGGCGGTGCAAGAGCGGCGACGCCAATACCCCGAGATCGAGTGGCTGATGCTGCCGGAGTTGGGTCTTGTGGATACGGTGCTGCACAGCCTGCAGCAACTGGAGCAAGAAGCCCTCCAGGGCCAAACCCCAATCAACTGCCACCTCTGCAAGTTTCGCCTGGCGGTGAGCGCAGAGCTGGGAGTGGGGCATACTCATCACCACGACCATCAGGATCACCCTCACGCGCAGGGATCCCATCACCACCACCATCATCATGACCATCATTCCCATGGGCAGGGATCCCATCACCATCACCACAACCACGGCCATGCCCCCGCAGCGGCTGCGGATCCCTGGGCTCAATTAGAGGATTACCACCGACGGGCTTGGCAAGTGCCTTAACGTAAGGTGCGGAATTCCCCACCGTCTATACGGTGGGGATGGATAGCACCCTCTGACTGATTCTGGATGTATT